>JBAYRB010000192.1:0-5760 GCA_041676905.1 Spirosomataceae bacterium | reverse complement strand
ATGCAAAGTCCGGCAGGATTGAGTATCAACTTCCCAACCTTGTACGTATGTGAAAGCCAATACGGTCTAAAAATATTTGACGTTTCTGATAAATATAAGGTAGATGAACATTTGATTGCACACGAAAAAGGGATGGAAGCCTATGATGTAATCTCCCTCGGTCAAAACCTGATGCTAATCGGTAAGGATGGGCTCTATCAATACAATGCAGCCGATCCCAAAAAATTAGTTCGACTCAGTCATATTCCTGTCGTATCACCCCCCCTTATCACAGAGAAAAGGGAATATTAAAAAGCTCACAACCTTAATCCTATGAGAACTTTTACAATTCTCTTATTTCTACTTTATGTTGTAAATGAATCGGTCGCTCAGGGTTCGACATTCCATAGAGCATTTACGAATCATACAGAAGTGGGAGGTTTATTTGGCAAGGTAGACTATGCCATCAACCCCTATGGAACCGGTCCGAAAACCTATGATCGTCAGAATAAAACGAATTTGACCATTCAGTCATTCAATGGCTTGTATCTTTTTCACCGATTATCGGCCGGCCTTACACTCGGTTTGGACTGGTATAATGACGCACTCATCAACCCCATAGCGCTAGGTGCCCGTTACGATTTGATCAGTCGTTATAATGCCCGACTTTATGGAACATTGGACGTCGGACATGGATTTAGCTGGTTTCATAATAACCTGAACGGAAATAAATTAATTGGAGGTTTAATGTTCAATCCCGGCATAGGCTGGCGCTTGGGTAAACCCGGAAATGCAGGTTTTACCATTGCCATTACCTATAAAAGGCAAGAAGCTATCTTTAAGATGCCCGTTAGCCAGTATGTACTAAAAAGTGAAGAAAGCCGACAATACAACCGTCTAGCAGTTCGGGTAGGTATCGTATTTTAAGCAAAATCGGTTTAATCAGGAATGTTTTTCCTCACCTGATCAAATAAGATAGCAGGGAAAAACCTTTTCAAATAAATAGCAGCCACTTCGGTGAAACCACCAATATAAACCTCTTTTCTATCCTTTTTTACGGCGGCTAATATTTGGGCTGCACATTTTTCAGGGGGCATTCCATTGGCTTGGTTTGTATCCATTTGACCGTATTTTTCCCCTTTTTCGTTCAGGGCATTTAAGGAAACATCGGTACGTATATACCCTGGACACACCGTTGTAACTTTAATCCGATCTTTAAAATACTCAGCCCTCAATGAGTCGTAAAAGCCATGAAGCGCATGTTTGGAGGCACAATATCCCGATCGCATGATGGTGCCAATTTTACCTGCCACACTGCTAATAATCACAAAATGACCAGATTGCTGATGAATCATCGTGGGAAGCACTGCCTTGGTAATGGCAACCGTACTTAAGAAATTCACTTCCATCATACGACGGTAAACATCAAAACTTGTGTCGTTTATATAAGACCTTTGACTTACACCCGCATTGTGAACTACGATGTCTAATTGCCCGAATTTTGCCAACACCTTCGACATTAGAGCTGGGGCGTTTTCAAAATCAGTGACATCCGCAGGCAAAATTAAACTTTGATCTTCGGTAAGGCCGGCTTCGTTTCGTACCCGGATCAATTCGGATTCTCTCCGAGCGGTTAATACCACACGAGCACCTTCCTTTGTAAATGCCTTGACAAGGGCTTCACCAATTCCCGCTGAAGCACCCGTTACCCAAACGACTTTCCCTTTGAAATATTCCTGCGTCATATGCTACCTCCGTTATTGATTTTACATTGGCAAGGGTCAAAATTGAAAATTTTAATCCTGTATTCATAATTTCCTACGTCTTCTTCAACTTCCATTTGGGCGAATGTTCATCTTAGCGCATGTTTTTTGGTTTACCGCTCATTCGAAATACCAAATCGCTGAAATAAGCCGTCCTAATCGAATAAACTAGGCTTTTACTTCGTAACTTTCCAGCAGCAATTTATGAAGTATCCCTTAGACTTCATTCGTCTTACTGGCGTCATAACCAAAGTAATGAAGCATAAATATACAGACTGACTTCTCCCAACCTTAGTACCTTAGCATATCTAATTTTCCGATTACCTGATGGACCGAATTCTTTATTTCAATTTTAGTAAACTCAGTAACCAACTCGAAGGGGAGCTCTATTATGATGATTCCGTAAGCCATCAAGCGCTACGCCATCTGTATGCTACGGACGCTTCTGTATATCAGGAAATGCCCACTGCGGTGGCAATACCCAAAACCGTAGCGGATTTGAAATTGCTGGTTTCATTTGCCACGAAAAATAAGCTGTCGCTCATTCCCAGAACAGCTGGAACCTCCCTTGCCGGACAGGTGGTTGGAAATGGCATTGTAGTAGACGTGTCGAAACATTTTAATCGAATTCTGGAAATTAATGCTGAAGAAAAATGGGTGAGAGTTCAGCCGGGTGTCATACGGGATGATCTCAACAAACACCTCGCCCCTTATCAATTGCTATTTGGTCCGGAAACTTCGACGGCAAGTCGCGCTATGATCGGGGGTATGATAGGAAATAATTCCTGTGGATTGCATTCCATTACCTGGGGGGCCACACGGGACCATGTCCTTGAGCTCAAGGCTATTTTGTCGGATGGAGAGGAAGTACATTTCAAAAATTTAACACGGGCGGAATTCCAACAAAAAGTTTCGGGGAAAGGGGTATCAAGTGAACGGGAAAGAGCAATCTATGCCGGAATGTGGGGGATTGTTTCTAACCCCGTCGACGAAGAGTTAATCCGAAAGCAATTCCCCAAAAAAACGGTTACTCGCCGAAACTCAGGATATGCCCTCGACAGTATCCTTCCTTCCGAAAAGGGGGATGATATCAATCTCTGCAAGCTTATCGCCGGGTCAGAAGGTACTCTTTGTTTCATCACCGAAGCGAAGATCTCACTCGTGGATGTGCCACCACCTGTTGTAGGGGTTGTTTGTGTACATACGAAAACCCTGGCCGAATCCCTGTATGCGAACCGGGTAGCCATGCGGCACGATTGTAAAGCATCTGAATTGGTGGACAAATACATCATGGACTTTACAAAGGACCACCGAGAATATTCAAAGAACCGATTCTTCATTTCGGGCGATCCGGAAGCGCTTCTAATCGTTGAGTTTTGGGGCGACACGAAAGAGGAAGTGACCGCTAAGGCGAATGCGCTTATCGCGGAATTGAGGGCTGAAAATCTTGGTTATGCCTGGCCTTTACTTTTTGGCGAAGATGCCAATAAAGCCTGGGATATCCGTAAAGCTGGTTTAGGCTTAATACGGAATTTACCAGGCGACACGCAACCCGTAAACCTGATCGAGGATTGTGCGGTCGATGTCGACGACCTGCCGGCCTATATTGGTGAATTAGATCAACTGCTTCGAAATAAGAATCTTCATGCTTCCTATTACGCTCATGCTGGAGCCGGGGAACTGCATGTAGAGCCTATGATCAACCTGAAAACAAAGGAGGGGAAAGCCTTGTTCCGAGAAGTTCTGGCCGAAACCGCTGTCCTGGTTAAAAAGTATAACGGCTCTCTATCGGGCGAACATGGTGACGGTCGATTGAGGGGGGAGTTTATTCCCTTTATGATGGGGCAGGACGTGTATCAGTTGTTTCGTCAAGTCAAAAAAATTTGGGACCCCGAAGGTATATTCAACCAAGGGAAAATCGTGGATACACCCCCAATGAACGAATTTCTTCGGTATGAGCAAGACAAACCCCAGCCTGAAATTGCAACCCTGTTCGACTTCAGCGATCAGGAGAGCATCCTGCGCTTGGCTGAGAAATGCAGTGGTTCGGGTGATTGTAGGAAAACCGAATTAACCGGGGGTACCATGTGTCCAAGTTTTATGGCTACTCGCCTGGAAAAAGACACGACCCGAGCGCGCGCCAATATGTTACGTAAATTTTACACGGGCGCGCCCGAAAATACACACCCACAAGAATGGGTATCGGAAGAGATGGTAAAGGAGGTGTTGGATTTATGCCTGTCTTGCAAGGGTTGTAAAGCCGAATGCCCGTCAAGTGTGGATGTGGGAAAAATGAAGGCGGAATTTACCCAACATTATTATGACCAACATAAAGCTCCCTTAAGAGCACGATTAATTGCGAATTTTACCAAAGAAATGCAACTGGCTTCGGTCGCGCCCTGGGCTTATAATGTCGTGTTCAAAACACCTGTTCTGAGGCGTCTAGCCAACAAGTTGGTAGGATTTCATCCCGATCGCACCATGCCCGTTTTACACGCCACTACTTTGAAAAAATGGTGGGAAAAACGATGCAAATCACAGCCTACTTTAACAACAACCTCTACTAAAAAACGAGTCTATTTATTTTGCGATGAGTTCACAAACTTTAACGATGTTGAAGCGGGTAAAAAAGCCGTTTTATTACTGGAGAAACTAGGCTACGAGGTAATCATTCCCACTCATGAAGAATCGGGACGCTCGTTTTTATCTAAGGGTTTTGTAAGAGAAGCACAAAAATTAGCTATAAAAAATGTGGAGGCTCTTTATCCACTTATCAGTGAAGAAACTCCCCTAATCGGTATCGAACCTTCTGCCATTTTAACATTCCGCGATGAATATCCGGAGTTGGTTCCCGAGCACCTGTGTGACTTAGCTCGGAAACTCGGGGAAAATGCTTTGTTATTTGAGGAATTTATTTCCCGGGAGTTTGAATCGAAAAGAATTGTTAGAACGCAATTCAAACAGGACAATCTCCTGATTAAATTACATGGGCATTGTCATCAAAAAGCACTTTCCTCCCTCTCGGCTGCGAAAAAAGCGCTTTCTATCCCTGAAAACTATAAAGTTCAACTGATTCCATCGGGTTGTTGTGGGATGGCTGGTTCATTCGGTTATGAAAAAGAACACTATGATGTTTCCATGAAAATTGGTGAGCTCGTCTTATTTCCGACAGTTCGTCAGCAACCGGAAGACGTCGTCATTGCTGCTGCGGGCACGAGTTGCCGTCATCAAATCAAAGATGGTACGGGTCGAATTGCCCAACATCCTGCAGAAATATTGTGGGACGCGCTTCTCCCTGCTTAACGTGTGGTGAGTGCATTGTCCCCAATAAGATCAAGGTCATAAAAGTGAAATGTCCAAACTCACTAAATAGTAGTTGTTTGGACATTTCGGCGGGGATGGAGCGTCGCTAATCTATGGTCTCCAAGGGTGGCTCATTTCGTTCTGCACCCACATAGCCTACATTTTGATTGATCCTACCGAGTGTATTTGCGTTAATTATATTGTCATCGATAGGCCAATGAATGTGGAATGGTCGAATGTCGGGATGTTGCCCCAGAATATTGATTTCTGCTGAACGCCTGTAAAAGTCGTTCAATGTATGTACTCTGTCGTAATACCAGTTCTTTTCGTGAATGGAATTCAAGCTATATCCCTTTTCATTGCGAGCTGCCAATATATAAGATACTCTATTCAATTCATTTTGACGAGGTGCTTCAGCGAACAGCTCCCGTGCTCTTTCATCGAATATATAGTCGATGGTAACGTCGGATGCCTTAATGGGTGAAGCTTTAGCCCTTTCCCTAACGGCATTTATATCGGCTGCAGCCTCTTCGAGTCTACCCTGCCAGAAATAAGCTTCTGCTCTCAGTAGATAGGTCTCAGCCAATCGGAAGATATACCAATCGCCGTTTGCACCCATCGGATGCCCTGCCTGGTCGGGTTTGTTGGGTACATAAGTCTTATAAATAGGCATGGGATAAATTCGAGCCCAGTATTCGGAAGGGAAATCCATGTT
>JBAYRB010000191.1:0-5785 GCA_041676905.1 Spirosomataceae bacterium | reverse complement strand
GGAGAAGATCTTCTTTCCCTTCCACCACCCATTGCCGTTCCACGGTCATGACATTTTGAGTAAGGGTTCCCGTTTTATCACTACAGATATAGGTTACAGACCCCAATGTCTCCACGGCAGGGAGTTTTCGAATGAGTGCGTTCCGTTTTATCAAACGATTGGCTCCTTGTGCTAGCGCAATGGTAATTACAGCGGGTAAGGCTTCCGGTAGAGCTGCAACCGCTAGGGAAAGAGCGGTCAGGAACATTTGAAATGTAGATTCACCCCTGTAAATCCCGTACCCAAAGATGAGTGCGCAAATCACTAGTACGAGTATAGCTAATTGTTTGCTAAAGGCAGAAAGTCGTTGCTGGAGAGGGGTCTTTTGGTCAGGAATATCCATAATTTGGGCGATTTTTCCCAACTCAGTGTTCATCCCCGTAGCCGTAACGACCGCTTTTCCGGTGCCATTGCTGACAATAGTTCCTTTAAATACCATGTTGAGCTGGTCGCCAGGCACCAAGTTTTCCGCCTCAATCGGCTCTTGTATCTTTTCTACCGAATGGCTTTCACCGGTTAATGACGCCTCGTCGGTTTTAAGCGCATTCGCTTCCAATAGACGGGCGTCGGCCGGAACGATGTTTCCCGCTTCCAGAAGAATAATGTCCCCCGGTACCAATTCGGTAGCGTCAAGCTTGACATGTTCCCCGTCGCGGAAAGCTACGGCATATTGCGCCGACATCTCTTGAAGAAGGCGTATTGATTCTTCCGCATTTTTTTCCTGCGAAAAACCTAGCCAAGCGTTTCCGAGTATGATTGCCAAGATGACATAGGCATCGGTGTGTTCCCCCACTGCAAACGAAATACCGGCTGCGATGATGAGAATAATCACCATCGTATCTTTGAACTGGCTAAGAAAAATGGAGAAAGTGCTTTTACTTTTACGCTCACTTAGCTCATTACGACCATATTGCTCGACCCGCACACGGACTTCCTTACTCGACAATCCTTGCGGAGTGGTGTTCAGCCTCTTTAATACCTCAGCGTTAGATTGTCGATAATATGCCGATTCCTTATGCACTTCGATTGATTAGTATTTGATTTCGTTCCTTTTTACGCCAAATGAGAGCAACCACAAGCCTAAGAAGGTTAGGATTCCATTGAGAATTAGCCTTTCAAACCCGAACTGATAGCCGTTGAACCATGCTTCCGAATTCTGATTGAGGACGTAGGTTAGAATGGGTGCTAGTATACAGATGATTGGAACCCAGCGGTCACGGACCCCGGCCTTGGTAAATACACCGAAGGAGAAAAGACCGAGTAGAGGCCCGTACGTATATCCTGCGAGGTCAAAAACGGCCGTGATCACCTCCTTACTATTCATTTTATTGAAGACGATAATTACCAAGTAAAAAAGGACGGAAAATCCTACGTGAACCCAGAATTTGATCTTGGCTCTTTCTTTCTCCTTCTTTTTTTCGATGTTCATAAAATCGACACAAAAGGCCGTCGTTAAAGCGGTCAAGGCTGAGTCGGAGCTGGCATAGGTAGCCGCGGTGATCCCGAGGAGAAACGTAATACCGACGACCATACCCAGTTCGTTAAGTGCTAACATCGGATAAAAATCATCGGTCCGTGCTGGCGGAGTAATCCCCTTCGCCTGTGCATAAACGTACAAAAGTGCCCCCAGGGAAAGGAACAGTAGGTTGACAAACACCAAAATAACTGTAAACCAAAACATGTTTTTCTGGGCTTCCCCGATGTTCTTGCAAGTCAGGTTCTTTTGCATTAGGTCCTGATCCAGACCGGTCATGACAATCGCGATAAAAGCTCCTGCCAAAAATTGTTTGAAGAAGTTTTTGGAATCATTTCCGTCCCAAAAGAAGATTTGCGAATAACCACTATTTTTTACGGTGGTCACCATTTCCGAAATACCGGAAAGATTCAATTCGCGAGATACCAATACAATGGTAAGGATGACCGCTGTGATCAAAAATAGGGTTTGTAGGGTATCGGTAACAATAATTGTTTTGATGCCTCCCTTAAAGGTGTAGACCCAGATCAATAGAATCGTGATCCCAACGGAGACTTCAAAAGGTATACCCAATGGCTGGAATAGCGCCAATTGAAGTACCCCAGCAGCGATGTATAACCGAACCGCCGAGCCAACCGTTCTCGATACTAGGAAGACAGCCGAACCCGATTTATAGGACCAAAAACCAAATCTTTTTTCCAAATAAGTGTATATCGAAATGAGGTTAAGTCGGTAATAGAGAGGCATTAATATGGTACCTATAACCAGATAGCCTACCAGGTAACCTAGTACAACCTGGAAATAAGAAAACTGGATATTAGCCACCGAACCCGGTATGGATACGAAGGTTACCCCAGAAAGTGAGGTTCCGATCATACCGAAAGCGACCAAATACCAAGGGGATTGCCGATTGGCTGTAAAAAATGTATTCGTGTCAGCACCGCGAGAGGTATAAACCGACACGATGATCAACATTATAAAGTAGGCGGAAAGGATACCGAGCGCTATATAGGGATTCATCGATGGTGAAATAAACTGTACTTTTGGTAGATCATGATGCTGTATCCACCGTCTGATACTATGAATTTGGGCAGTGAAACTACAAAAAAACCTTCTTTAGTTGAGCATCTTTGAGTAGATTTGCTTGTCAGAAACAAATTTGGATTGATAATGCAAATCAGCGAAGACGTCGAAACCGAAGTTTTGCAGGAGACCATTGATACGGAAGTAAGGAGTCTGGTTGTGTTCAATGACGATGTAAATACATTTGATTGGGTCATCGATACTCTGATGGAAGTTTGCGGGCATACACAGGAGCAAGCTGAACAGTGTACGTTGATTATCCATTTCAAAGGAAAATGCAAGGTGAAGGATGGAAGTTTCGAAGAGCTTGTGGGGATGCGGAATGAAATTTGTCGCCGTGGCATTTCGGCTGAAGTCTTCTGATTCTAAGGGAAGACCTTTTTTGTTATTCGTAAAAAACGATGAATTATCCTTCCAAGCTTATTGAAAATGCGGTCAATGAAATCTCAAAACTGCCGGGAATTGGCAAAAAATCCGCACTTCGGCTCGCCTTGTACCTTCTGAAACAAGACAAAGAACAGACCACAAGTCTGGTCCGTGCTTTGGTGGCTTTGAGGGAAGAGACTAGTTATTGTAAGCTTTGTCATAACCTGTCCGATTCCGAACTTTGCTTAATCTGTTCCAGCCATCGTAGGGATCGTTCTATTATCTGTGTCGTTACCGATACTCGGGATGTGATGGCCATCGAAAATACGGCTCAATACAACGGGCTATACCATGTTTTGGGGGGAGTAATTTCGCCTATGGAAGGAATAGGCCCTTCTGAGTTGACGATCGATTCACTCGTCGAAAGGGTTTATACCACCGACGAAGAGCATCCCGTACGAGAGATCATATTGGCGCTAAGTCCAACGATGGAAGGCGACACCACCGCTTTTTATATCCAGAAGAAACTCAAGGAGAGTGGTGTCAAAATAAGCACCATCGCCCGGGGTATCCCCGTCGGTGGTGATCTGGAATATGCTGACGAGGTAACGCTCGGTCGAAGCATCGTCGGGCGACTTTCGTACGAATAAACCTTTAAGACGTAGGAATGAACCTGTACTATGTTGACTATTTACTAAATAATTTCTTAACTTCCATTTTTAAACCAACCACAGATTACGATGAATAGAAAAGAGTTTTTGCAAACCGTTACGGGAGGCGCTCTTGTACTGGGGTTTGCCAGCACAGCCGTTCGATGTACGCCTGGTTCGGCCGTACGTGAGGTAGCTCCCTTTACACAAAAAGAGTTGCCCTATGATTTTGCGGCACTAGAGCCTTATTTCGACAGGGAAACGATGGAAATTCATTATAGCAAACATCATACAGCCTATATTTCCAATTTAAATAAAGCACTGGAGGGCACTGATCTTTCCAATAAAACCTTAGAAGAACTGCTTCAGTCAGCCGGCTCAAACCCCGTTGCTGTACGTAATAACGGTGGGGGGCATTGGAACCACAGCTTTTTCTGGGAAATCCTAGGTCCCGACAAAGGAGGAGAGCCTACTGGCAAGATAGCCGATGCGATCAATGGTCAATTTGGGTCGTTCGACCAGTTTAAAGAAGCCTTTAAAAAAGCCGGTTTAGGCCGTTTTGGGTCGGGTTGGGCATGGTTGGTAGCCAATGGAAATAGTTTGGAAATAGGGTCTACTCCCAATCAAGATAACCCTCTAATGGATGTTTCTGAAATAAAAGGAACGCCCCTTCTTGGGCTCGACGTATGGGAGCATGCTTATTATTTGAAATATCAAAACAAAAGGGGGGACTTTATCGATGCGTTCTGGAACGTGGTTAACTGGGATAAAGTAGCGGAGAATCTACCTTCCTAGTTGTAGTCCTACGATTTCACAAGCCGACTCATCTTCCGAGTCGGCTTTTTTCATTCGGAAACGGGTAGTATGGGGCGCTTTCATAGTAGAGTGATACCTAATTTCTGGGCTCAAATAAGAGAAAGATCGTTTCATACCAACGCTGCGGCGGCGAATGAATCACCCACCCTTGCGTTTTAATCATCGGTTGAGAATGAATGTTAAATGACTGTCACTTTGTCAGGTTTCTGGAATTTATTTGCTAATTTTGTGGTTTGAATTTTGACGGGAATTACGTACAGTTAATTGCAATTTATTAAGAAATAATGAGTCAAGAACCGAGTGCCGTAGTCGCCAGGGGGTTAAAGGTTTTAACCGAAGAAGATAAAGCAGGATGTGAAATCAAGCAGGTGACGGCCGATGAACCAGCCATTGGTAAAAAGCGTTTATTTATAGAGAGTTACGGTTGTCAGATGAACTTTTCTGACAGCGAAATTGTGGCCTCGGTTATGCGGAACGCAGGTTTTGCAACCACCTCTGTTGAAACGGAAGCCGATTTGATTTTTTTGAATACTTGTGCTATCCGGGATAACGCTGAACAAAAAGTCAGAAACCGTTTAAAAGCACTTAATGCACTTAAAAAGAAAAGACCGGGACTACTGATCGGGGTGCTTGGATGCATGGCGGAACGACTGAAGGCTAAGTTGCTGGAGGAGGAGAAGGTCGTGGACATCGTTACCGGGCCCGACGCGTACAGGGATCTTCCTAACTTGGTTGAAGAGGCGGAATCAGGCCAGAAAGCGGTGAATGTGCTTCTTTCAAGAGAAGAGACATACGCGGATATTTCACCCATTCGCCTTAATTCTAATGGGGTTACCGCATTCATCAGCATCATGAGAGGTTGCAATAACATGTGTAGCTTTTGTGTGGTGCCATTCACGAGAGGGCGTGAACGCAGCCGCGATCCGTTCTCGATTGTGCGGGAAGCGGAGGAGCTCTTCGAAAATGGATATAGAGAGGTGACCCTCTTAGGGCAAAATGTGGACAGTTATCACTGGCGACCAGAGGAAGGTGAAACGGTGAATTTTGCTAACCTGTTGGAAAGAGTCGCTCAGGTGCATCCAGATTTAAGGGTGCGATTCAGTACGTCCCATCCAAAGGATATTACTGATGAGGTGCTCTATACCATGAAGGCCTATGACAACATATGTAAGTACATCCACCTACCAGCCCAAAGTGGAAACAGTCGTATCTTGAAACTCATGAACCGTACCTATGACCGGGAATGGTATCTTGGAAAAATAGACCGGATCAGAACTATTTTGGGAAATGATTGTGGGATATCCCACGATATGATTTCCGGCTTTTGTTCGGAAACTGAGGAAGAACATCGCGACTC
>JBAYRB010000190.1:0-5786 GCA_041676905.1 Spirosomataceae bacterium | reverse complement strand
CCGAATAGTTAGTTTCCCTTTTGATCTTTTGGAAATAAAAAAATTGAATTTATCTTTACGCGGGCTATAGAACTATAATTTTAAATCCAACTTATTATGAAACGTGTAATTCTGCATTCAGAAACCCAACGCAAACCTTATAAGACACCATTATTAAAAGATTTGGGAAAAGTGGAGGAACTGACGAAGGGTATCAAAGGAAGTCTTGAACCTGATAGTCAAGTAGCTAATGACTTACAAGACCCTATTGCTCCTTAAAATTATTAAATGTCCCAACTCTCAGGAGAACTTTTATTTAAGTGTAAGGACAATTCTAATTACAGTGACCTCGATTTTACCTTATTTGTAAAAAAGGGTAGTGATAATACCCTTTTACGCATAAAGAAGCATCTTTCTAAATTGTCAGAAGAGATGCTTTTTTGCTTTGTAAGGGAAAATCGTGTTTTTCGTCTTAATCAAGATTTTAAAGAGGAACCCTCATCATTCACTTTTGAGGGATTTAAGAATGTTGTTTCTTCACCACAATGCCCTTTTCGATTGGGGTTTTGGTTCGACGAGGACCTACAAAGAATTTATGTATTTCGCGAGTTCTTCGGAAGAATTCCGTTTTATTATACTTTTGTTGACGAGCATATCATTTTTTCAACCCAATATAAAGTACTTACTCAAAACCCTCGCCTGAAAAACCGTTTAACCCTGAATGATGACATTATCTATAAATATTTGTCTCCCCATTACGCAAATTCGGCATATAACGAGTCTACCATATTCCATGAAATTAAGGCTATTTTGCCCGGTTACTTAACAGAACTGGTCAGTGGTACGTCTCATTTTACGGTTAACTTCTTAAATAATCAATACACCAATTATTCAGCATTAGATGAATACGGTGCTTCGTATCGTGCACTCCTAAAAACCTCTGTTGCCAGAAGTATTAAGAGTGCCACGCATGTGTCGTCACATTTAAGTGGAGGTTTAGACTCTTCGTCAATCGTGAGCATGGTACGACATCTACGTCCCACTGAACGGATTGTGGGATTGCATCTAACGCAGGAGATCGTCAAGGAGGACTCCAAATATCCAACTAACCATGACATTACCTATGCTAGAGACGTAGCCAGAGACAAGAACATAGAATTACATTTCCTGTCATTTGACTTAGAAGATACGGATTCCATACTATCGGCCATCAAAGCGTATGGACAACCCCCCTTTATTAGCGGAGTTGTAAGAATGAGAAAATTGATTTCCGTAGCAAAAGAACAAGGTTGCGATTTGATGCTTACTGGATCGGTTGGAGATTCAGTGAATGGCCTCTCATTCGACTATTTAACTGAACTTTTCGCCAAGCGAAAATGGAGTAAACTCAAAGAGTCAATTGAAGAAATGGCTAATACGGATCGCTACAGAGATTTAGGAAATTCCAATAATGATACACCACTGAATTACGCTAAATATGCATTTGTTCAACGACAACTAACCGGACTACTATCGAAAAAGGATTTTAAAGCAATTTTCGATTTATTATTCGTAGGTGGAATCAAATTAAAATTAAATTTTTTATCTCTGACAAGAAACTTCACAAATCAATATAAGCATAAGTTTAAAACAAGAAAGACCGATTTAATACCTTTGGTGAAAGTAAATACCCAACGAAAACCGGTTAAACTACCACACACAAACTGTAAAATACATGTTAATCAAACCGTCCGTTTACTTGAAGATTACTACGAATTGCAAACCAATTCCAAACTAAAAATCGACTCACCCTACTGCGACGCAGCGCTCTATCATTTATGTGAATCAGTACCAAAAGAACTGAAATTTTTCCACGGACTAGGTCGTGGGCAATTACGGGTAGGAATGGAAGGTATTCTGACCGAATCAGTCCGATTACGAAGTAATAAAACATCCCCCTCAAGTGAGGATAAATTGAGTTGGTTCATGAATTTAATCGAAAATTGCCAAGATCTACTCTCGGTTAACCGCAGTATTTGGCGCTACGTCGACCGTGCTACATTTCTCACCAATGTTGAGAATTGTAAAAATGGCAAACCGACGCCCCAGAGTTTATCCAGATTTACCGCCGAAACCTTCAGAATTATCCTATTGTCAGCCTGGCTAAAATGTAATGAACTCTAAAGAATGCTATTAGTTCATTAACAAAACCTTACCACTTAAGACTGTATTGATCTTACCCGCTTCCCCCTTCAAAACGATTTTATAATGATAGATTCCTGAGCTGAGGTTACCTGTATTCCAATACCACACCTTATTTGAACCTATTCCCCTTAAGTCTACTTGTTCGACACCAACCCCTTGGCTGTTTAGTAGCGTTATCTCAATTGATTCCGCTCCTATATTTTGAATATCGAACTTGACAAAACCACGGGTCGCTGGATTAGGTGACACAGTTACTGCAGCTTTGCCTGGATCTTCCTCTACTCTGAACTGGATTACATAGCCCCCGCCCGGTGGACTATTACCCGCCCTATCGGCCCCAGTTAAAAACAGTTCATACATCCCAGGGCTGAGCGGTTCACCCTGATAGGTAATGATAAACTCGCGACTATCGGTGCTCTTTACCCAATCGGCTTGGATTTCCAAGGTTTCAGCCTCACAATTTCCATCCCAGCATCTTTTCAAGTAAACATCGAGCATAGCCGTTTCAAAATCAATTACACGATCATCTCCTATCACAAATGCAATTTCCGTATTTGGAGTGATCGTTTGCTGATTAGCCATTTCTCGACTGTCGAATAAAACCTTAAATCGAGGAGGAATTCGATCTCGAAGGGGTTCGGCAGGATAAAAAGTTAGTCCACGAATTTCGTCCCATTCGATGGGTAAATCGGTTACGTTATTTAATTTAGTGAACTCGGTAAGTTTGTCCTGTGGATCTATTACAACCTCTATTCTCCTCAAATTTTCGAGATTATCGACATTCACCCAAAGTGTGTCCCGATTACGCACCGCCGGCAATGTTAATCTAACTTGGTCGGACTCCCCTTGATACCAGAGCTTAACCTCTACCTCCACTACATCTCCTTCTCGATAAATACCCCCATTGGCCACTACTATTCCTACTTCTGCCGATTTGGCCTGCTCAAATGTTTGATTGGGAGAATTAGTCCGAAGGAACAGATCGTTATTTTCACTATTAGTCAGGTAATCAGGATCAGAGGGAGTTACCAATAAAAGTGCCGGATCACCCTGCAAACAAACCTGGTGTATGTTAGCAATATCATATGTATTAGCACCGCTAGCAATTATTTTTTCACTCGTCCTTTGTAGCACTTCACCGATTGTCAATTTACCATTTTGCTCAAATAGGGCTTCATAAAAGTTTCGTATGTGCTTGGCTGAGGTAGATACATAACTGTCGTAACTATTCGCTACAATGGCGATAGCCCCCCTGTTATCCGCCACAAGCCAATCGTCAGAAAGAATGTGTACTTGAGAGCCGGTGAAAATATTTCCCACCCCACAACCATTGAAATACATCAAGGGATACTTGTTCCGGTTGGCATAGCCCCTAGAAACATCAGAAGCATAACCTATATCCAAGTCGGTAACGGTTTGCGACCCGTGCCCAAAAAAAGTAACCAAGCCAATGCCCTCATTGATTTGATTGGCAATATTGATTTTCTCAACAGTGGGACTGGAAATCGACTTTGCGATGGAATTGATGTATCCCGAATAATCACTTTGTAGAACAATAGGCTCGAGTCCTTTTAAGATATCCCTCAGGGTAATTACCTCACTTGAATTTTGGCCTCCGCTAAGGTGAAGTACATTTTTCCGCCAGGCTATATCAAAGTTTTCACTTTCATAGGCTTTTACTTTGGCCAGATAATTACGAATCTCATTATTGTTAAATGCCTTTAACCTACCTACCGGAATTGCTTGAATATCGGCTGGAAAACCGGCTAAACCAGCGACCAGTAGATTATCTGAGCCCGGATCACCAAACGTGGGTATTTCATTAGGCAACTCTTTCACTACCCGCGAGGGCATAGTCACACTGTAACCAATTAAAAATAGGTTTTTTCGTCCACCATCATAGTCCTTTAACATGGACTTCATAAAGGAGCGAATGGATATAGGGCTTGGCTCCCCGTAATTATAGACATCGTGTATCATTCGTATATCCACCACTAGGGTATGATAACCTCCTCCTATTTCGGATTCACGATAACGTGCATACTCTATAGCGCCTTCCATTAACGCCTCAGTGGTGAGAATGATATAGTCGTATTTACTGCCGTCGATCTCGGCATTTACATCGTGAGACTGGCCCGTAGAATAGGCAGGTTGTAGGTTAACCAAGTGTAATTGGTTCTTAGAAACATCGACAATTCCCTCCGAGTTAACGGCAATGATGTGTAGCTCGTTGTTAATGGATTGATTTATCCCAAATTCAATTCCATCGGCCAGTTCTTTGCCTTGGATGATCTTCGGATTATAAATATCGGTGATATCATAAATTAGTGTCCCACGAGTCGCACTCCCAATTTTGACCCTACGGGTAGGTTTTGCACTCGGACCGAAATAAAACTTTTTAGAATTGGATTCTTTTAAATCGACTTTCTGGGGGTAGGTTAAAGAAAAGTACGATAAAGAAAACCAGTCTAAAAAGTCGGTTGTATTCGAGATGAATTTAAGATGACCTTTCCCGGAAGCGGTGAAATCTGCGTTTTCAAGGGTTACTCGTTTTTTCCTCCCCCCGTAGCCTACAAAACTGACATTATCGATGGTTCGGTAATTTTCGCCATCAGGACTTAACATGCTGAAAATATGATGACGGCCTACATTCAATCCATTGAATAAAAATTCTATTTCCGGTTTTACGCTTGCATCTTTCACCCAATCAATCAATTCCACTTCTTCTTTCAACACCGTATCGGTCGATATAGAAGAATAGGCTGATAAACCCCCGATCCGCTTGCTTCCCCAGGCATTAGCCTCTTCATAGAAGCTGTTGTTTAACACCCCACCCGGACTCCGCGTAGCGAAGGAAAATTCTTGTTGATAGGCACGAATTACTTTTTGGATATGAAACTTTTCGACTTCCCCGGTTAAGTTTTGGGTTCCATCGATTGTTGTAGCTTTTTTGGGGTTAGGCGAGGTTGTTAAAAAGTAATACCCAATATCCGAAAACAAGCTGACATAGGGATTTAATCGAGCATTATACGGTCGATGTAATAAACTATCCGACGCGCCATCGTTTAATTCCCCATAAAATAAAAGCTCTTCCGAATTTATGGACAGGATGGGCACCTCCCTACCTCGATACCATAATTGGAACGTGGCTGGATTTTTTGACTGAAAAATTGGGGGAAGATCCCCGATTCGAATTCGCTGAATGCCGGGTTGTGAAACTTCAATCCTCAAATAATCTTTTGAATAATCGATCCAGGAATTCCCGAAAACGTGATCCTGCCATTGCCCATGAACGGATAATGGCAGGATCAATATCAGTATTAGAAAGATATTCTGTCTTAATACATTTAGCATTCTACTTTTTTCACCTGCTATGCAATTTTCCTCTGTATTAGCGCTTTAAAATACGCTTCCTAACTACCACATCGTGCTCATCCTTCAATTCAATAATGTAAACACCGGCCGGCAGGTTTTTAACCGATAGTTCATTCCCTGTTCCGTCCATGACGCGCGCACCTGTAACCGAGAAAACAGTCCAATGATAAGAGCTATTTCCCCGTTCACTGGTCAGTTTTACGACATCGGTAGCCGGATTGGGATAAACACTTAGGGCACCGTCGACT
>JBAYRB010000189.1:0-5832 GCA_041676905.1 Spirosomataceae bacterium | reverse complement strand
CTTGAGCAGGGTAGCTGATCCTTCACCTGCTATTGTCCATCTGTTAATTAGTCTGTGTGAACCGGATCGACCTGAAAACAATTTGGGGGGTTCCTATGAAGTAAAATTTATCCGTTACCTGGTCAGACGAGCATTAGAAGCTTATCCTGAACAACTGGAAGTGTTTTTAAGACAACCGGTTGTTAACGATATCCCGCACGAAAGCATACGCTGGGCTTTGCAGGTTCTTCCCCCTACACAGCGCTCAAAATACTATTTCCAATACTCACCACCGTTTGAAAATACCGATCTCGATGAACAGACGTTTCTGGATTTGGCTAGTATGGCAAGTGATGCAAAGGCACGAGCGATTTTATCCGAAATGCTGTTAAATCCTGCCAAACGTATTATGTATTTAAACTATGCTTTACAAAATCAAGCGAACCTCAATACCGTTGCCTTTCGGAATCTCCTCGACGTGCCCGTGAGTGAAGTTTTAAAAGAGGGAAACTCCAGCGACTTGAGAAGAGCTCTGGAAGTTACTACCAACTTCAATTTATCACTTCCGGGTGAGCATTTGGGAAGAGTAGCCAAATCAACTCAAAACGAGGGAATTTTAAATTTGACCATTAAAGCGCTTAACATCGCCGACAAGCCCCTTTCTCAATATTACCTCCCCATTGTTGAAAATGCTTCACTTAGTTGGAATACGCGTTTAAATGCGCTACAAGGAGTAATTCGTTTGGATAAAAAGCTCGGTAGATCGACTGCTTTGGCCTGGTTATCACAAATGGATAAAGTAGAGAAAAGGACATTTACAAATGTGTTATCGCGATTTTCAGCAAGTGCGGCCTTGTTAGTTGAATTGTGGTACGATCAGAAATTAGGTCTGGATGATTTCGAAAAAATGACGGCCGAGCGAATACATTCGCTTGCGGTTGATAAGAATCGCTCTATTCAACTGGTTAACGAATTACGACGTTACGAAGAGGAACACAAGAGGCAAATCGCTACCCGAATTAACAACTTAAAAAAAGTAGCTGAAGACAAAAAAGGGGATCCAGTCAATGGCAAAATGTTGTTTCAAACCTGTTTAATGTGCCATCAGGTAAAAGGAGAAGGTCAGACCATCGCCCCCGCCCTCGATGGACTAGGCTACCGAGACACCGAAGGTTTGCTCCATGCCCTGTTAGATCCTGATGCGGCTATTGAGTCGGGTTATGCAGTTTATAGAGTGGTCAAAAAAGATGATAGTATTGTTGAGGGTTATTTAGTGAAAAAAGAGTCCGGCGGGACGACTTTGGCGTTTATGGGAGGAGCTCAGACCTTTATTTCTTCCTCTGATATTAAAAGCCAACAAACCGTGACGGGAAAATCGTTTATGCCCGCCGGACTCATTGATAACCTTTCTGAAAAAGAGATTTCCGATCTATTGACCTTTATTAAATCCCTAAATTAACAGGGGTATCAATCAATGGAAAATTCAAATTCGTCATAGGCGTCGGTACGCCATGCCATATGTCGTGTAGCGGGTGAGATGGCAAAAAGAGGCGAAAACGTTTTGACTTTCACCCTTTTCCCGTCGGGCAAAAACTCTAGAATGCGAAGCCAGCCGTCGCCGCCATTTCCATGCCAGCCACCGCCCAACGCCTGGGCATTGAATGTCATTTGCGTTACCTTTTTCCCTGCCGCATTCCGGTCTTCTCGAAAACCCAAGTGCCCTAATACATTGTCTGGCGAACCGATATGACCTGAAAATACCATGCGAATATTATGTGAAGGTTGAACGAGTTTTTGCCAAATGGCCAAACCGTAATTACGGTCTTTTAGGGCGTACCCCTCGGTTTCGATATGCTCATTTTTTGAATTTAAATATGAATGCGTGAGTAAAATCACCATATGGTCCTTATATTTTTCAAGCCCAACCACTTTTTTCGCCCATTCGATAACTGCATCTCGAGGCGCAAATTCAAGGACTAGAAAGAGAAGTTTTTGGCCATGGGGTGAAACCATTTCATAGACCGCATTGGTCAAGGACGGATTTCCCTCTCCATCGAAACCTGCTTCTCTCAGCATTTTTTGAGTCAGAAAATTTTTATCCGGCGGGAAATATTGGTCGTAAAAAGTTTGGCGATTTTCTGCACTTTTAAAACCGAAGTCATGATTCCCCGTCCCCGTAATATAGGGCACCCGCCCATCCAGGCGAGCAAATGACCGAGCTGCTGCTTCCCATTGGGATTTGCTGGGCTGATCCCCATTAATTCCGTCCGGATTAGGCATGTTGTTACATTCCACAATATCTCCGGTACACATCACCATTTGAATATTGAGCTTCTCAGTATGGTCGGCTACCCATGCAGTCATTAGCTCGAACAAAGGCTGATTGCGAGCGAATTTATTGTACGTCTGTGGGTCGGGAAGTAAAATCATTGACCATGATTTTTCCGACGAAAGCGCCGGAGGTGAATACATCTGGGTAGTCTGAGCCTGGCCAATTACGAGTAAAGCTCCTAAAAAGTACAGGGTAAATAGGTATCTTTTCAACATATCAAACGAAAGTTTACGTAGAATTCTCAGTAAAAATAGCATTAGTCTATCATAATTGATAGCATTTCTTAATCAGACATCACCGAAGCTAAGGTGTATTAAAATTAAAATACCCTAAAAAGTTAAGGTATTGGACAACCTATTTTCCACCCTGTGTAGATTTACTAACAATACTCTCGAAGAATGACAGAGGAACGCTTGTTCCCATTTTGTATAAGAATCAAATTGAAGGGGCTTCTTTTTAGGATATGTAGGAGATAGTTTCTAAAGAAATGGGCATAGAAAAAGGTCGGCAATTTAAAACCACCGACCTTCGTATTACATCTAACAAAACTTCTATTCTTGATTCTCTGCTTTTTTCCTTCTGGTATACTTGCGCTTAGGTTTTACGACAGCCTCTCCCTCGCGTAGACTCAGAATTGATTCAATTACATCTTTGTGAGTAACATAATTTTCATAGTTAGCTTTAGCCAAAGCCAAATCTTGCTGTAGCTTCTCGATTTGAGCTTCAATTTCTGCAATATGCTTTTCCAGTTTCTTTTCGATTGATACTTTTCTGGCCATAAAAAATATTTATTTAAATTGAGTTAAAAATCAGATCACATGCAATAGTATGCAAGTTAATAATTAATTAACAAATGTACTAACCTGAAAATTCAAAACAAAAAATACATTACCTTGCAAAAAACAGAAAAGGAACCTTAATACAATTACCAACCTTATAAAACTTGGTTTTGATAATTAACTATTTGATTTAAAATACCTTTTGGGATTTCCTTCTCCTTTATGTATATCCCCTAATAAACGCCTATTTAATTCAATAATTTATCTCGATTTCCCTCCTTTCATGGTTGGATAATCAGTCTCATTGATATGGGGAATAAGGTTCTTTTCTAATTAGTGAAAGTTAACTTTTTAGCGTTGGCCTGTGCCTTTAAAGTTAATTCAGTTGCTAGAAAACAGTGAGCTTGCGTCATTGCTGTTTCGGTTCGATTTACCACGTCGTGTACTAGTTGTTTTCCGAATGGAAGATCTACATTTTTACAATCGATATATTCGGTTCCTTTGTTATTTACCACGAATAAATGGTTCCCACCTTCTCTACCGGCAATATCTATATTTTTACGTATTTCCATATAGCCTTCTGATCCTAAAACGGTCAATCTTCCATCCCCCCAAGTTTTTAAACCGTCGGGTGTAAACCAATCGACACGAATATAACCGACACCCCCATTTCCTTTCACCATAGCATCACCAAAATCTTCTAAACCGGGGTATTGTGGGTGGTGTATGTTCCCTGTTTGTGATGCTACTATTTCACCCGATGTTGAATTGGTAAAATATAGGAATTGGTCGAATTGATGACTACCAATATCGCAGATAATTCCACCGTATTTATCCTTTTCAAAAAACCATTGTGGTCGGCTTGCTGGGTTCATTCGATGCGGCCCCAAACCGATAGTTTGAATAACTTTTCCTATGGCACCTTGTTGGATGAGTTCGTAGGCTTTGATGGTCGCTCGATTTTCCAATCGCTCGCTATACATAATCGAATAGATTCTACCGGTCTGCTTTTGGACTTTTCGCACTTCCGCCAGCTGCTTTAAAGAGATGATCCCGGGTTTATCAGCCAAATAATCCTTTCCGTGTTTCATCACACGAATCCCTAAGGGCGCTCTATCTACCGGGATAGAAGCACTAGTGACTAATTGGATAGAAGAATCTTCTAGAATCTCCTCCTCACTGCGAGCTAATTTGACATCGGGATATCTTTTTTGAAAGTTAGCAATGAGGTCGGGTTCTTTTGCATAAAAAGCTACTAACTCGCCTCCTCCACGCTTTAGTGCTTCTACTTGCCCATAGATATGTCCATGATTCAAACCGATGGCTGCAAAGCGAATGGCAGGTGCCGATTTTTTTGTACTTATATGGATAGTTTTAAGATGTTCCAATTTATCAGATGCAAGTAAATTAGCCGTTGGTATGCTCAACAAACCAGCAGCAGCTCCTACCGACGACTTCAAAAATGTTCGTCTTGATCCTTCTGTATTCATAACTCTCATGGGTTTAAGGGTAAGTGTCTGCGATGAATAAACACTCACGTATTATTTAAGTAAGGTAAAAAGTAATTCTGGTTCATCGGTGGTGATAAAATTGACCTTTCTTTCTAAGAACCATTCCATGTCTTCTTTTTTATTGACCGTCCACACATTTACGGTCATATTATTTTGGAAAGCTTCTTCAATCCAATGTTCATTTTTCCTAAAAACTGAATGGTTATAGTCAATCCCATTAATCCCCACTTTCTTTAATTCAGCTGGAGCTTTATCACCATTTAAATAGGCAACATTTGCCTTCGGGTCTAATTTGACAACTTCGACACAAGCATCGTAGTCAAATGCGATATAATCAACTTTCTTCTTTAACTTCAATTTTTTGACAGTTTCCACACATTTACGTGCTAATAAAAGGGTTTGTTCTTTACCCAATTGGGATGTTTTTATCTCAAGCACTAAGGTGGTTACATTTTGATTAGCACCGGCTCTTAAATACTCCTCCAGCGTGGGAATTGGTTCTCCATTTGCTAACTTCAATTTACGAACATCGCTAAAATTAGATTTGTCGATTGACACCCCGTCATGGGTGGGATCATGAACGACCACTGGATGACCGTCGGCAGTGATTCTAACATCGAATTCACTCCCAACACAACCTTGTTTGATAGCATGTTTCAAAGAGGCTATTGAGTTCTGGGGAACTTTCGTATTCTTCCAAGCTCCACGGTGTGCGATGACAGGATTCTTACCCTTTTTCGACGGCACATTACTCGTGAGTACTACTCCCATAACTAGACAAGCAGCTGCAACTAGAACATTTTTGAACATCATTTAAACAGTCTATTAATTGCTGGTGAATCAAATATTTCAAATTAAAATTTTAATCTATCGATCATTTATTTGAACGGTCTTCAGTTGATGTATTTGCTAATTAGCTCTCTCTTTTCTGCTGACGTAGTCGGTATGAATTTACCATATGTTTAAGCGACATCATCAACTCTCGAATTTAGATTTTTCTTTTTGTGGATCATAGCCAATAAAAAGGCTAAGGCACCTACAATCATAATGAGGATCATTTGCGATCCATGTATAAATGTAGCTAAAGTTATCCCATCTTGCTGACTTAATCCGTAGAGCACCATCACATTTCCAACTAACAAATGATAGGCACCAATGCCTCCCTGCGTGGGAGCAGACATGCCCACTGCCCCAATTACCAGGACGGTTAATCCGGCTAGTACCCCTAAAT
>JBAYRB010000188.1:0-5843 GCA_041676905.1 Spirosomataceae bacterium | reverse complement strand
TAAACAAACTGTTTTTGCAGAGAATCTACATTTGCCCGTCGGCTTTGAGATTGAACCCGAAGGTGTGTATGTGTCGCAAGGTACAAACTTCGTATTACTGAAAGATACGAACGGGGATGACAAGGCCGATGAAATGGAAATCTTAATGAGTGGTTTTGACGACCACGATACGCACCATAATATTCACGCGTTTTGTGCCGATCCCTCGGGGTCGATTTACATGGGAGAAGGGGTTTTTCTGCATACCAACGTAGAGACATCCTACGGTACCGTGAGGGCTACCAACGGTGGGTTTTATCGTTTTACGCCCAGTCGGCGCAAACTGGAACGTACAGCTCAGTTGTCCATTCCCAACCCCTGGGGCATTGCTTTCGATCATTGGGGACAACCGTTTTTCGCAGAGACATCCGGACCTGACGTTCGCTGGATGCTTCCCGGAACAGTGCTGCCTCGCTATGGGGAAGCAACCCATAAATCCTTTAACCTGATCGAGGACGCCCATCGCGTGAGACCTACTTCCGGACTGGAATTCGTTTCCAGTCGACATTTCCCAGACGATGTACAAGGCGATCTCTTGATCAATAATACCATCGGCTTTTTGGGTACCAAACAGCATGTCATCGAGGACAAGGGAACTGGGTACCAAAGTCGGCATCGGCAAGATCTGCTAGTGAGCTCAGACCGGAATTTTAGACCCGTGGATATGGAATTTGCACCGGATGGGTCGCTCTATGTGATCGACTGGCATAATGTATTGATTGGCCATATGCAGCATAATGCCCGAGATCCGTTGAGAGATCATGTCCATGGCCGAATCTATCGCATTACTTATCCATCCAGGCCTTTAGTTACACCGGCAAAAATTCATGGAGCGAGCATCGATGAGTTGTTGGAAAATTTAAAATTACCCGAATATCGGACTCGCTACCGCACAAAACGGGAACTAAGAGGCAGGAAAGCTGCCGAAGTATTACCCAAATTAAAGACATGGGTGAGCAAGTTGGATAAAAATGATCCGAATTTCGAACATCATAAACTGGAAGCGCTGTGGGTGAGCTGGGGTTTAAATGCAATTGATCAAGACCTTCTTCGGGAATTACTGAATGCTAAGGATTATCGCGTCCGGTCAGCGGCGGTACTGGCAGTTCGCTATAATACCCATCAAGTAAAAGATTATTTGCCTCTCTTGACCAAAGCCGCTGCAGATGACCACGGAAGAGTACGGTTAAATGCAATCGTAGCCGCATCATGGCTACCGGTGGAAGAAGGAATGGTTGTTTTGAATGAGGCGAAAAATCATGAGCTGGACGAATGGATGGTACACGCCTGGGAAACAGCCGAAGCTCATATCAATGGAAAATCTGTCAAACAGAAAAAACAAGAAGAACATATCCAAACCAATTTGAAAGGCGAAGCACTAGCACTTTATCAGGAAGGAAAGGAGATTTACGGACGGGAGGGATTCTGTGCTACTTGCCATCAGGAAGATGGTCGCGGACTTTCAGCCTCTGAATTTCCTCCACTCGCGGGCACACGTTGGGTGAACGGCAATGTGGATCGTTTAATCCGGATCGTGTTAAACGGGTTACTGGGACCTATTAAAGTTTTAGGTAAGGAATACCCAGGGCAAGTGCCGATGACACCCTACAAGGGCATGTTGAATGATCGGGAAATTGCAGCCGTATTGACCTATGTCCGAAACTCTTTTGGCAATACCGCCTCTGCGGTTACCCCCGAACAAGTGAAAAAAGTAAGGGAAGAAACGAAAGATTATGACGGTTTTTATTCCCCTGATGCGTTGTTGAGGGAATTCCCACTTGAAACAAAATAATGTTGATTCCTTAGGAATAGCGACCGTCTCAGAAACCAAATTCTGAGACGGTTTCTTTTTTGTATAAGCGTAATAAAAACGCAAAAATGAAAAAAATACACCGTGCTTATGGGCAGTAGGGTGGGTAATACCTTTCCAATTCGTCGGTAGGGAATGCAACAACCTAGTTAATCTATATTCTTTCCAAGCTAAAACGGGGCAGATATTATGCATTTTAAATACCTTTGAACTACCTTCGCAGTAAGGGATAAAAACCATAACGGTTTTCCCTGTGGACATTTGGATTATTTACTTAATACACGACTAGGTTGATTTCAGATTTCGGCCAGATTTTATTATTTCTATTTACAGGTATCCTTATCATAGCCCTGGTATTAGGTATTTCGTCTTTGATTCGGGTTAAAAATCCCAATGAAGAGAAGTTGACTACCTATGAGTCGGGAGAGGATCCACAAGGGAATGCCAATTTGCAATTTACCATGCGCTTCTATGTGGTAGCCCTTGTGTTTGTACTATTTGAAATAGAGCTTCTCTTTATCTTCCCATGGGCTGTGGTTTTTGGAAATAGTGAACTCATTGAGCAGACAAATGGGTTATGGGGTTGGTATGCCATGGCTGAAATGTCTGTGTTTGTCATCCTTTTGACGGTGGGACTTGCCTATGCTTGGGGTAAAGGTTATTTGGATTGGGTGATGCCGAAAGCCCCCAAAATTACGATAGACTCACCTGTGCCTATGACACTCTATCAGGAGTTTAATCGGAAACAAGGGCAATCCAGGGGCAATCAACCGAAGGCTGACGAATCTATTAGGAGTTAAAAAAATGACAGTGCGAGCAAAAACCGGGGACGGAGGAATCATACTTACAACGGCGGAAGAGGTGGTCAATTGGGCAAGACTGTCTTCCCTTTGGCCAATGGGATTTGGTTTGGCTTGCTGTGCAATTGAAATGATGGGCGCATATGCCTCCCATTATGATTTGGAACGCTTCGGAATATTTCCCCGGCCGTCACCACGCCAGTCCGACGTCATGATTGTAGCCGGAACCGTTACCTTTAAAATGGCCGATCGCGTACGCCGTCTTTATGAACAAATGGCCGAACCCAGGTATGTTATTTCGATGGGAAGCTGTTCTAATTGCGGTGGACCCTATTGGGATCATGGCTATCATGTGGTTAAAGGCGTGGATCGTATCATTCCCGTCGATGTTTATGTCCCCGGTTGCCCACCTAGACCGGAAGCACTGATTGGCGGATTTTTGAAACTTCAGGAAAAAATTAGGAAAAGTAATCCCTTAACTCCCCGATTGTTATTGGAAGTGGAAGGTCAAACGGCATAGACGCTATGAGGTTCGATGAAATCGTGGCAATATTAAAAGCGCAGGTAAGCGAGGATAAGTTTATAAATATGAATGCCGAAGTCCTCCAACCTTATGTTGAGATCGTAGCGGAAGCCCTTCCAGCGATAGCGCGCATCCTCTACGAGCATCCCGAACTTTATTTCGACTACCTGGCCTGTATTACGGGGATAGACAATGGTCCCGAGGTGGGAACAATGGAGGTAATTTATAATTTAAACTCCATTCCCTTTAGTCATCAACTCACCCTGCGTGTAACGGTCCAACGAAATAGCCCCGAAGAAGAACTCCCGGTGGTGCCGACGGTCAGTCATATCTGGCGTACAGCCGATTGGCACGAAAGGGAAATTTACGATCTCTTGGGAATTCGATTTGAAGGCCATCCCGATATGCGGCGAATTTTGTTGCCCGAAGATTGGGTAGGTCATCCCTTACGAAAAGACTATGAAGTACAAGAATACTATCACGGTATACGTGTTAAATATGAAAACCGGGATGATCCTGGGGCCATAGATGCCTAACGACCCAATTAATTTTGGCTGATTAGTCTTATTTGAGAGCGAAATAATTTTATTTTTACTCCCAACAGGCCATTTTTATAAGCGAATGGGTTTTCCCGGTTTTAACTTACATAATTTATGAAGCGTTTTTTCATCTTTCTATTTCTGACCGGAATCTTAATTAATGATGTCTTCGGACAAGCAGATTCAGTGACGATCAGAGGTACTTTGATGAATCTTAGTGGGCGACTTTATCGGGAAGCTTCCAGTATCACCTTTTCGAGGAATAATATTTTGGCACCCACTACCGAGTTTTCGGTCAATGCGCCTTTACAGCCTGACGGCAGCTTCACCGCCAAATTACCCATCCTTGCCGGAGCGGAGGAAATATATCTGGACTATGGAGGAAAAGTATTCGCGACCTTTTTAGCAAAAGCAGGGGTTGTAGAAATCACTTTCGACGCGGATTCGATGTTCAAAGCGAAAAAACTTTTCCATTTTAAAGGTGAATATGCCGATGCGAATAACTACTATCCTGCCTATTTGGAACAAGAAAATAAGCTCTACGAAGCAAACCGCCCCTTGGGACCGGAGTTTCAACGGACTTTTTGGAATCAAGGACTTCAGTCGGCGCGACAAACCCTATTACAGCGGGGGAATCTACGTCAAAGAGCTTTAACCGCCTTGCTTAGTGAAGGCAAGCAGTCACCCGATTTGACCTTATGGGTTAACTCCTTGGTTGAGGATGAAAGTGCAGCTCTGTTAATGGAGTATTCACTGGGGAATGACGTAAACTTAAACGCAAGCGACCATATGGAGATGAAGCGATTCATAACCACACCCCTTACTTATCAGAAAGTCTTACGTGCCCAACTCTTCAAAGCTTACGCTGCTCGTACGGCCGAACGCTTAAGCGGACGAAATGCCGGAAGCCTGCCGGTCGAAAAAATTGCTGAACTGGTACTCCGTTATGTGTCACCACTTTCGACCCAGGAAAGGGATAAACTCCGGTTAATTTTGGAAAAGAAAAATGTGAATCGGGAAGAACTCGACTTCATGAGTAATATTTATAAAAGGGGAGGAGAGAAACTGATCCTCATCGCTAATTTTGAAAGAAGCGTTGCTGCCGTTCGAGAGCATTTTGAGGAAGGACCAGCTTTGGAATTCCTCATAGCTTCTGCTTTCGCTGATAATTTCTACCAGTATACCCTGGAGGAGAAAAAGATATTATTTGAGCATTTAAAGGATAAAATCTTGAATGCGACCATCAAATTATCGCTAGAAGAACTTTATCGCCTGGAGGTAAAAGATAGTGCTAATATTCAACTCGTATGGGATCGTCCCTCCTCTGAAAATCCTGTTGAAATACTTCCCAACATTTGGTTGGCTGAAAGCAATCAAAACGGAAAGTCCTGGTTGGATAAGATCATCGCGCTTTATCAGGGCAGGACCATTTATGTAATGAACTGGGATCTCTACAACGACATGAACCGGGAGGATTTGGCCAGTGCCAATTTTTTAAGAGCTTCCGTTCCTCGGGATGTCGTATTCCTGTTCCTGCATGTCACCGACCCGGACCGCCCCCAGTTAGAAGGTACCGGCCCGAATCGAAAGGAGAGAAACTTATGGAAGCAGTATATCGTCAGGCATAACCTGTTAGGTACCCATTTATATTTGAACGTGGATCAAGTCATGCAGCTGGGGTTGCGTACCCCTTACCTACCAGGAACCTACTATATTATCCGACCTGATGGGAAGTTTCATAGCCGAAACGCTCCTTCCCCCCAAAATATCGCTGAGGCAGCTGCTGCAATTCGAACCGCGAATCATAAGTAGTGAGTGTCGATGAACAAAACCGTATTGACCCAAATATATAGGGGGTAAATGCCCCAAATAACTGATTCAAATGAGCAAAAAGAACATTTCTCCTCAACATGCTTCCCAAACTCCTCAACATGCTGGAGATGATCATGTGAGCCGTTTTACGGATTTTGATATCCACCTCTTCAAAGGAGGTAAACACTATAAGCTTTATGAGAAATTCGGGGCTCATGTAATGGAACACCAGGGGGTGGTCGGTACCTATTTTGCGGTTTGGGCACCCAATGCAAATTACGTTTCGGTCATCGGAAATTTCAACGGTTGGGATAGGGGAT
>JBAYRB010000187.1:0-5849 GCA_041676905.1 Spirosomataceae bacterium | reverse complement strand
TAGAATACCGATTTCATTTTAATGCGCATAATCTAATCGTATTTGACCGGGAGGATGATAGCTATCTGGTAAGTGATCCCGTCATGGAAACGGCTACACATTTGACCGTAAGCGAGTTAACTAAGGTGCGTTTTGCCAAAGGACCCTTAGCTCCACAGGGACAGGCCTACTATCCAATCGTGAAAAACCCTGTCGACCATCAAATCATACGTTCGGCAATTATTAAAGGGATAAAGCGCAATATCAGAGATATGCTCCATATTCCTGGAGGATTTGCAGGGGTGAGTGGGATCAAATATACAGCCAAGAGAGTGAGGCGATGGCGGGATAAACTAGGGGCGCGCCGAGGAGGATTATTTTTAGGTCAGATTGTTAGAATGCAAGAAGAAATTGGCACCGGTGGGGGTGGTTTTCGCTACTTATATGCCGCTTTTTTAGAACAGGCTCATGCGTATTTACAAGACGATGAACTACTGCCCATTTCTGAAGATTTTACAAAAGCTGGGGATATGTGGCGGCACAATGCCGTTAAGATGGCCGGTGTTTATAAAGGGCGTACGACCGAACAGTCCGACTTTGACGAGATTGCCGACCGGATGGAAGAAATTAGGGAGGTGGAAAAATCAGCTTTTAAGCGGCTCTCTTCAATTAAAAGCCTGAAATGAGTGTTGAAATTTCTATCGAACAGGTGAGTTACCGATACCCTTCGGAAGATGCTTATGCATTGACATCGGTGAGTTTTGCCGTTCAGTCAGGGGATATATTTGGTCTTCTAGGTCCAAACGGTGCCGGGAAAACGACTTTGATGTCGATATTGACTGGTATCTTAAAACCGGAAAAAGGAAAAATCATTTATAGCCAGGGCGAATTAGCACTTTCGGAAAAGGAAATCAGCCGTGTGATTGGCTTTGTTCCGCAAGATTTTGCTTTTTACCCGGAATTAACCCCGGTGCAAAATTTGGAGTACTTCGGCGCCATGTACGATTTGACCCGGCGGGACATTAAGCGTCGAACGGACGAATTACTGGAGTTATTGGGGCTGTCTGCCGTCGGAAACCGAAAAGTAGGATCCTTTTCGGGGGGTATGAAACGACGAGTTAATTTGGCCATCGGCATCCTGCACCAGCCCCAAGTGATATTTTTAGATGAGCCTACCGTAGGAGTCGATGTCCAAAGCCGACAAGCGATTCTCGATTTTTTGGTCCGTTTGAACCAAGAACAAATAACGATCGTATATACCTCTCATCACCTGGCTGAAGCAGAGCAATTGTGCAACCGAATTGCCTTGATCGACCATGGTAAAGTGATTGCTTGCGACGATTTAGATGTATTGTTGAAAACCAATAATTCCCGAGATTTACAGTCTTTGTTTCTTAACCTAACCGGTTGGAGTTATCTGTACTGAATTGATTATGTTAGCGATGCACAAATTATTGGCTTCCATAAAAAAGGAGTTTTTGTTACTATGGAACGACAAGGTCGGCCTGCTGCTAATGTTTGCCATGCCGTTATTGCTGGTTTTCGTAATTACCATTATTCAGGACAGCGCTACGCGTATAGCCGCCGAAAATAAAATCAGCATCCTGGCTGTCAACCATGATCAAGGGAAGTCAGGTGCGGAGCTTCTGGCCCGGTTGACGGAATCAGGAATGTTCGAATTCACCCATGAAGACCACTTGAAAAAAGAGGATCTCAATCAGGAATTACTGAGCAAAGGACGGTTGATGGCTTTGTATATTCCGAGTGACTTCAGTGCACGACTGGCGGCTGGTGCGGAAGAAATCAGTTCGATTATGCTGCGAGATCTCGGTCTTGAAATTTCGGATGCCATGATTTCTTCACCCCCTAAAACAAATGTGGCCTTCTATTTCGACCCGGTACTTCAGGAAAATTTCACCACCTCTGTACAAAACATTATCAAGGCTTTCATTACCAATGTTGAGTCTGCTTTGGTGATTGACCAGCTGTACGAGGACACGGAAATTGAGGTTAAGCCTGATGAATTAAAATCCCGGATGTTGGCCAATCGTGTTGAGATAGACATGTATTCGGCCGGTCGTGGAGGCAGCGGAATGCGCCCGAATAGTACACAACATAATGTGCCGGCGTGGACGATCTTTGCCATGTTCTTTATGGTCGTATCGCTTGGGGGAAATGTGGTTAAAGAGCGAAATAGCGGGAGCTTCTTGCGTTTAAAAACGATGCCGACTGGCTTCTTTCTGGTTATTTTCAGTAAGATGTTTGTTTATGTTGTCATCGCCGTCCTTCAAGTAGTACTGATTTTTTCAGTCGGAATTCTCTTTTTTGAAAAATTAGGATTGTATCGATTAACGATTCCAACGAACTACACAGCCTTTGCTGTAGTTGTATTGTTAAGTAGTCTTGCAGCGGTAAGTTATGCTTTATTGGTAGGTACCTGGGCTCGCAGCTTGGAACAAGCCAATGGTTTTGGAGCCATATCCATCGTGTTGTTTGCGGCACTCGGGGGAATTTGGGTGCCTACATTTATCATGCCTGACTTTATGCAGGTCATAAGTAAACTTTCACCCCTCCAATGGTGCTTACAGGGTTTTTATACACTATTTTTGAAAGAAGGGAACTGGGTTGACCTAAAGTGGGTAATTTTGTCGATTACCGGTTTTATTTTAACCTGTCACGCTGGAATCTACTTGCGATTGCGATCCGATAATTTAGTTTAGCTTTACCTAAAAATATTTATGCCTGAATTGAATACCGATGAATTAAAAAGCACGCTCAAGCGGCAAATCGTACAGTACCTCAACCTCTTAGACGTAAAACCAGAGGATATCAAGGACGACGAGCCCCTTTTTGGAGGTGAATTGGGCCTTGACTCGATCGACTCCCTGGAGCTAGTCGTATTGCTGGAGCGTGAGTACGGTATAAAAATAAATAACCCTACAGAAGGACGTAAAATTTTGGTCGATGTGAACCATATGGCCAATTTTATCATGGCGCACAAGAAAGCCGACGTTTAATTTTCTGTTGAAATGAGGCAGGTTGTCGTTACGGGTATTGGTATTATTTCTCCCCTGGGTACGGGAAAGGAGGAAAATTTAGAAAAATTGCGTAGGGGAGAACACGGACTTTCCAAGGCAGATTTTTTTGAATCCCGTTATGTGCATTCTTTTCCTTTCGGTGAAGTTAAAATTTCAGACGACCAATTAAAGGATCAAATGGGGGAGGGCGATTTTACGGGTTACACACGAACCTGTATGCTTGCCTTTCACGCTTTTAAGGAAGCGATCCAGGATGCTGGCCTAACTCCCGGAGAGCTAAGTAGTTTGGACACGGGTTTGATCAGTGCTTCTACGGTAGGAGGTATGTGTTATACCGACCAACTCTACAAGGACGCTAACGCCATCGGAGAAGGATCTGAATTTATGCAATCCTACGCCGCATCCGCCCATACCAATCACCTGCTTCAACAATTTAACATGCATGGGTTTGGGGACACCATCAACACCGCCTGTTCCTCCTCGGCCAATGCGATTGCCTTAGGTTACCGATTGATCCGATCAGGACGACTAAAACGAGCCCTGGTAGGAGGGGTCGATAGCTTGGCAAAATACACGGTTAACGGTTTTAACGCACTGCGTATCTTAAGTGATGACTATTGCAAACCCTTCGATGAACAACGGAAAGGTTTGAATTTAGGCGAAGGAGCCGCCTATTTGGTGCTGGAGGATGCTAGCCAAGCGTTACATAAGAAAAATTACGGAAAAATTTTAGGCTATGGTAACAGTAATGATGCTTACCATGCGTCGGCCATCTCCCCCGATGCGACTGGCGTGATAATGGCCATTGAACGCACCCTAAAATCAGCCGGAATATCCCCTCAGGATATCGGATTTGTGAATACACACGGTACCGGTACCGAAAACAACGACGAAATGGAATTACTGGGCATGAGTAAGGTTTTTGATCCCTTGCCCCCTTTCAGTTCTACCAAAAGTTATACCGGACATACGCTTGGAGCTGCCGGTGCGATCGAAGCGATCTTTAGTTTGTTTACCCTTAAATACCAGGAAATTTACCCCAATCTCCGTTTTGAAAAACCCATTTCACCCTACACTTATAAACCTGTAGTGGAATACAGATCGGTTGAAAATATAAATTACGTGCTGACCAATTCATTTGGTTTTAGTGGAAATTGTACCTCCTTGCTTTTTGGAAGGTAGAGGATAATCATTTGCACATTCAACAGGTGTTATCTAGAGGGGGAACAACAAAATGAAGCAGCAACTGGCGCATGTACCTCCTAACCGGCCCGACTTCACCAACATAACCTCTTTGTTAAACGGAAGAGGCCTATAGCAACCAATACACCTATATATATATGGTTACGGTATTAGTGAGGTTGGCGGGAAAGAAACTACCAGACAATTACGACAATCTACGTTCAATGGCAGTCTGTCGGGCATTGGATCAAAAACTTAACCTCATACCCGCCACCAAAAATAACGCACGAAAAATGAATTGCTATTCCGTTCGGTGGATTACAGAGCTGGGTACTATCCAAATGGTTTACGTTTTTCGTAAAGTACTAAGTATCGTTGTGAAATTTGAACAATTCCATCTGATCAAAAGTAAATAGGATATAATAGATGAAAAAGGCGGATGCAACACTATTGATGATTTTACAGAAAGTATTTGAGCTGTTCTACATTAAGGAATACTAGACGACAAGCATTAACGCTATGATAAACACGACAAATGTTCCGAAAGGTGCGTTCTATTACCATTTCTAAAGCAAAGAAGAAGTGGGACTAGCCATCATATACGAAATCTTAAAACCAACACTTGCAAGCAGTCTTATCGAACCGCTTCAAACCGAAGAAAATCCGCTGAAAGCAATTTACAAACTAATGGATAATCTGTTGATGTAAAATGAATTTCTGAAAGTAGAGTATGGTTGTCCGGCATCCAATTTTACACAAGAAATGACCCCGTGAAATTCGAAATTTAATAGAGCTTTGAAGGAATTAACCCAGGAATAGACAAAGGCAATAACCGCCACCATCGAAAGAGGTAAGAAAAACGGCACGATTTGCAAGGACGAAAACGCGAGACAGGTAACCATCTTCGTTTTGTCGAGCTATTGGGGTATTCGGAATTTGGGAAAATTAGAGAATAGTAAAAAAGTGTACGTTTCTTATCTAAAACAACTTAAAATCTATTTAAATAGTCTGAAGTAATTCCCACTCATCAACAACATACCACATAGTATTTTATTGTTATTATTCTGTCATTACTAACAGAAGAATTCAAACAAAAATGTCCATAACCAATTACGAGGAATTAACCGGAATGCAAAAAGTGAGCGAAGCGGTTGCTTACACGTTAAAGGAAATGCGCAATTATGCAAAGCCGGGAATGACAACCAAAGAATTTGACGACTTTGGGGCAAAATCCGCACCGTATCTGACTTATGGTTTTCCAGGTTGGACTTGTATCAGTGTGGACAATGAGTTTTGCCACGGCATTCCGTCCGAGAAAAGAATACTGAAAGAGGGCGATTTGGTGAACCTTGACGTTTCCGCCGAACTCGACGGCTTTTGGTCGGACAACGGAGGCTCATTCGTACTTGGAGAAGACGTCAACCAACATCAAAAATTGGTGGATGCATCCAAAGAAATCCTGCAAAAAGCCATCCGTAATATTAAGGGTGGCGTAAAAATTTCAGAAGTCGGACACATCATGGAAACCGAAGCCCAAAAAAGAGGCTTCAAGGTTGTTAAAAATTTGGGTGGACACAGCATCGGAAGGAGTTTACATGAACAACCCGATGAAATAATGAACTACAAAAACCGATTTGACCAAAGACGGTT
>JBAYRB010000186.1:0-5851 GCA_041676905.1 Spirosomataceae bacterium | reverse complement strand
TCAGGTCGCCTGGTTTTGCATCAAATTGCTTTGCCCACTCCGTCAAATCATCGGCAGAATAAAATTTATCTACGGAGGATTTAAAGTAACCATCGTCGTTGTACCTTACATTCACAAGACCTTTGGCACCGATTTGCGGGCGTTTTACCCATTCCGTGAGCTCATCCAATTGTTTCCGGGTATAGGAAGCTGCTCCGGGCACATTGATTCCTACCACCATTTCAGCGTTGTCGAAAACTCCGAAATTCTTTCCACTAGTCAGATCGACATCCTGCCCTTTCAACTCAACAAACTCCATTCCAAATCGGATATCCGGTTTATCGGAACCATATTTTCGCATAGCTTCTCGGTAGCTCATCCGGGGAATGTCGCCAATTTCGATCCCCTTAACCTCTTTAAATAAATATTTGATAAGCCCTTCAAAAGTATTTAAAACATCTTCCTGGGTTACGAAAGACATCTCGCAGTCGATTTGTGTAAATTCCGGTTGACGATCAGCACGTAGATCTTCGTCCCTGAAACATTTCACGATTTGGTAGTAACGATCAAAGCCCGAAACCATCAACAGCTGCTTAAAGGTTTGCGGAGACTGAGGAAGTGCATAAAATTCGCCAGGGTTCATACGGCTAGGAACTACAAAGTCACGGGCTCCTTCGGGTGTGGATTTTATTAATACAGGAGTTTCGACCTCAATAAATGCCAGATCATCCAGATAACGACGGGTATGCCTTGCTATTGCATGGCGAAGTTCCAGATTTTTCCGGATTACATCTCTTCTCAAATCGAGATAGCGATATTTCATGCGAAGATCATCGCCCCCGTCGGTATCGTCTTCAATCAAGAATGGAGGCAGTTTTGAAGCGTTTAGCACTTCTAGGTCCGTTAATCTGATTTCAATCTCTCCCGTTGGTAAAATAGGGTTTTTTGACAAGCGCTCGATCACTTGTCCTTGCGCTTGTACAACATACTCACGTCCACAATTTCTGATTTTTTCGATTAGTTCTGTAGGAGTTTTCCCCTCTTCCAATATCAGTTGTGTGATCCCATACCGGTCGCGCAAATCAACCCAAACCATTCCTCCCTTGTCCCGGATCCGGTGGATCCACCCCGATAAAATTACCGATTCACCAACATTACCAATTCTTAATTCTCCACAGGTATGTGTACGTAGCATGCCGATCTAAAATATTGTAAAAGTCCAAATCAATGAATAAATTCAGGCAAAAGTAAAGCTTTTTCTACAAAGGTCATTAAATTTTCATTTTCGCCCGAATTATCCAAATTTCACTTCCACCTAAAAAGATGATAGAATATATCGCCCTATTGAGAGGCATAAACGTAGGAGGTAATAATATTATCCGAATGTCGGCTCTCAAAGCTTTTTTTGAAACTATGGGCTTTTCAAACGTACGAACTTACATTCAAAGTGGCAATGTTTTATTTGCTTCCGACGAGAAGGATTTAAATAAGCTCACTAAGTCAATAGAAGATGGCCTTTCCAAAACATTTGATTATGAAGCTAATCTTGTTTTGATAACGAAGCCTCATCTTGAGAAAATCGTGGTAAACGCTCCGAAAGGTTTCGGAAGTGAGCCAACGTTATTTCGCTACGATGTAATCTTCCTAAAACCACCCTTAACGGTAGACGAAGCCGTGAAACACATGCCTGTAAAAGAAGGCGTTGACATGTTAGCAAAGGGCGAAAATGTGGTTTATTTCTCGAGATTGATCAGTAAAGCGACCCAAAGTCGTCTTAACAAAATCATTGGTTCCCCTATTTACAAATACTTAACTATTCGCAACTGGAACACCACCAAAAAATTAACGACTCTCTGAATCGGTATAGATGGCCAGTAACTACCTCACGGGTCTAATGATGTGCTTCCGTTTTGAGCCCATTTTGGCCTACGAAGGAGTATTTCGTGAAAGACGGGGCAAGACGAATCGTGAGCGCCTGGTAGGTAACCAATGCTCATTAAAAACTCATTGACTATTTCACCACCGGTGAAACGGAACGTCTTTTTAAACAGTTTCACCCACTCTTCCTTGGTTTTTGCGTGATGAAACGACAGCCAGCCAGCGAATGAACCGAATTCTTGTTGTAATTGCAGAATTACCTGTGCATTGAAAATGGCAGCATTGATCTTTAGACGATTGCGGATGATCCCCGGATCATTAAGTAAACGTTGGACGTCATCTTCTCCATAGGCAGCTACTTTTGCGATATCAAATTGATCGTAGGCCACCCGAAAGGCTGCTTCTTTTTTCAATATCGTTTCCCAGCTCAAGCCCGCTTGATTGATTTCCATCACTAAACGACAAAAAAGCTCTTGATCATCGACCAGCGGGAAACCATAATGAAAGTCATGGTAACGCTTGTGAAGTAGTTTGCGCTCCAATGGTTGCATCCGTTCTATGGCAGTACAATAAGACATAACTTGGGTTCGATTGAAATTCAGGCTTAAAAATCCTGGTTTTTACGTAAAGGTTGATTCTCAAAAAAGGATTTCGTGGTCCCTTTAAGGATTAAATCTTCGGAATAGCAGCCTTGCCAAAACTTCGGGAGATTCCTAATTCTAGCCTTTCAGCTCTGAAATAATAGCATTGTACTTTGCCAGTATGCTATCGCCCGAGTATTCTTTTTTAAATACGCTGGGCCGAATCGTACCCGCCCGATAATCGGAATAGAGCCTGACCAACTCATCATATATCGACGCTTCGTTACCCGATTCCGCGCGATATTGCACACTTCCTTCGGCATAGAGGTCGGCCAATACGCCCTTCACCGGACTTATGGTAAAGATAGGAATTTGACATGTCATATAGTCCCCAACCTTCGTAGGTAAAAAGATGCCTTCATCGCATGCGGCCTCAATAATTAGAGCGACATCGTAATTCGCCATAATTTCGAGACTTTCTACGTAATCACTAGGAGGTAGTAATTTTACATAATCCTCCATTTTCAGTTCCTTAATCAAAGTTTTTAAATCCAAATCATATACTCCAATAAAATCAAGTCGGATATCACGAAACTTATGCTCTTTAATTAAACGCGAGAGGGCTCTTACCAGTGGTTTGGGGTCACGTGGATTTTTCACATTTCCTGAATGAACTAATTTGAGCAAGTGGGACTTTCCAGTGATATTTTTCTGCGTTCGATTAGGGGGAAACGCGAGATGAGGGATGATTCGAGTCTTAGAAAGATCAACAGACAAGTATTGAAGCATATAATTTCGCAAACGATCATTGGGGAAAATGTGTACGTCAGCTCGGCTCATAATCTCCAATACTTTCCTACTCCAAAGGGGTAGATTTGTATCAGGTCCGGTACCATAGGGCTCAGGATACATGATTTCCGGGTATGGATCATTCCAAGTTGCTATCCATTTAAGACCTTTCTTTTTTAAATAATCGCCTACCAAAAAACTCGGCGCATTTTTTGTCATCACGATATCATAACTCCCAGATTCAATAAACTCGCGGTTTTTTGTAATTACCTGGTAAGCCCAATGTGCGCCTTTGAATACAGTACCGAACTTAAAGAGAGCAGACAGGTGTCCGTAAATCGATTTGAGGTCTACTTTATTCCCTACTTCTACCAGTAAATTTTTACCCACTGTTACATTTAAATCCTCAAGAGATTTCTCTGATGGATAATTTGTCCATTTAATACGCTTGGATATCAAATCGATTTTATAGGAATTTTGAGTCAATAACTCGAGCACTTTAATATTGACTATAGCTTCGGGATTAATTACTGGGTAGGAATAAGGTGCTACAAAAAGGATATTACTGGTAGTCGGCATTACCAAAAACAGTTTTAACAAAATCATTTATCATTTCGTCAGACCGTTCATTTAATAACGAATACGATTGACGAATCGAACTCTGATGAGTTTCATAATCCTCGAAAATCTTAGTTATACTTTCTAAGATAAAGTCTGCATTCTCAGAAACTTCCCAGTAATAAAAGCCAGCGACTTCCTCACAAAGTGCCTTTAACTTAGGATCAATTCCGATACATATCGTTGGTATATTGAAATTGAGAGCGAAAATCGCTGCGTGATATCGGGAAGTAACAATGATATCATTCTTTGAAAAATCTTCCAAAAAGCGGTGGAAAGTATCACGATTTGGATCCCAAACAGCCATACTCTGTAGAGACATCATATCAGCTCTATTACCCACTGTTTCGATTAGCTCCTGATCCTTAATAGTAGAGAAAACATATAGGTGATACTGGACCCTCTTGTCTTCAAAAGTTTTTAGAACAATGTCGTTTAACCGGTCTCCATACTCACCGTAACTCCAACTTCTTAAAACAAGGCCGATCCTAGGCTTTTGGCCCATTGAACCCTGCTTCTTGAAATTAAACTGTTCTTTAAATCGAGACGATAGACAAAGATCAGCCCCGAAAAAGTAGTCGTGAAACCCCCATTTTATCAAGTATTCTTTTGAATACTTATCTCTAACGTACACTTTGTGATAGTTCGAAAGGATGCCCTTAACACTAGTTTCTACTTCTTTTTCCTCAAATGGTCCGAGACCAATCCCTAGAGCGTAAAATTTCCCAGCCAAAGGTCTTTTTGGAGAAAACTTATGTTTTAACCATAATAATAATAAGAATGGCTCATTCTTTATGAAGTGCCAGTAAATCTCAAATTTACTTCTCCTTTCTCCTGATTTAAACGAGAAGAGTTGGGTTCCACCCCCCAAAATATACACGTCGGTATACTTTAATTTTGATGCTGGTTGCGATAAAATAGACACTTGGGGATAATAATTTCGGAGATAAGGGGCTTTTTTTGCAACAAGTACAATTTTAGTTCGAGCATCCAACACTTCTTTTAAAACCGAAATAATCATATCGAGAAGCAGGTCGTCACCGATGTTTGCATCTCCGTACGCTCCCTTTATTGTAATAGATCGAGGTATGGATACTATATTCTCCTTTTTTCGCACTTTTATGTTAATATTTGACCCCAAAACCAGACGATAAATAGACAAATTAAAGGAGACAGGAACACGGACAGAAACACTTTCCAGTCGTATCTCCCCCTAAAGGTATCCAGATACCTAACCATAAATACAACCGCATAACCCAAAAAAAATGAAATTGAAATTCCTTGTAATCCAATTCGTTCAACGGTAAGAAGAGATACGATAATAGATATAACCGCTCCTATCAATGTCGAAATCAATATCTTTTTAGTGTTCTTGCTCCGCTGATAGGACATCCCAACCAAGCCGGATATAGCATGAAAAGCAACTCCCGCAAACAGAAAGGGCATATAGAGCCAAACACCTTTAAACTCTTCCCCGAGTAGTACGCGCGTCATTATGGGAGAAACAAAGGCTAGTCCAATGGCCAATAAAAGTTCAGCAAAAAAGAACTTTTTGAATAATCTGTTGAAGATTGAGAGATCGGATTCCTTTAAGATTAAGTCCTGCATGGGTAAAAGCAAGACCGTATTTATCACTGTTAATAAAACGGGAAATCGGCTCGCAACTGCATATAAACCATTGAAGTCAACTCCTAAATAGTACAAAATAATGAATTTACTCGCTGAAGATATCACCCACCAGCTCATCAGATTGGGTACGAGCGGCACGGTATAGGAGCACATTTCCCTAAGCAACCTGCGGTCGACGAACCTGCGTCTGATAAAATCGAAAAGCCTAACATCGCGAACGATGGTTAAACTCGTTAGGACATAAGCAATGATATTCGCCAATAATATCCCTCGCACCTCCATCTTTATCAGGAAGACGAAAACAATATTTAAAATGACGATCAGGAAGGTGTTCAATACACCATTAACGGCATATTTTTTTGTTTTACCCTCACCAC
>JBAYRB010000185.1:0-5885 GCA_041676905.1 Spirosomataceae bacterium | reverse complement strand
TTCGATGCAGTTATCCGGCCATACGTAGCTCATAACCAAACGGAAGGTGCCATCTTTTTCGCGGAAAATGTTCCAACCGCGGTAGCCACTAGTGATATGATTGGATTTGTGAATAATCGGACCACTCAGGGATTCGTCCATGACTCTGAGCCAAATACTCACGGTAAAAGGCTGATTCCGTTCGAAATAGGCAAATTCCTTCCCAAAATCCACCCCATTTTCTCCGAAAATACGGCGTGCGCGCCCGAATTTCCCAGGAATTGAGGCACTATCGGACAAGGCTTCATCTCCCTCAAATTTCGCTGCATGATTCGGATTCACCTGGTTTTGGGCAAGTCTTCCCTGGGGTTCATCAAAAGTGAAATAGCCGTACAGCCCTTCGCTCGAAGAAATGGTAAACCTCTCCGGATCCGCTGCCGTTTTGGATAGCCAATCGGTGAATTTTCGTTGGTCGGTTTTCAGCTGTGCTCGTTTCTTTTCCTCCTTTTCCAGTACTTGTTTAATGGCATGCAACTGCTTCTTTGCCTCTGGAGTGGGCAGGGTTATGGCTGGACTCGACTCCCCGTTGTATGGAATTTGCCCGTTTTCGTTAATGTTATTAAAAAAGGCATAAAGTGAAAAGTAGTCTTTTTGAGATATGGGATCATATTTATGATCGTGACAACGTGCACACTCGGTGGTAAGACCAAGAAAAGCTACCCCAAACGTATTGACCCGATCGGCAACATATTCAGTGCGATATTCTTCCGAAATGATACCACCTTCCATACTTTGTTGATGCATACGGTTGAAGGCCGTTGCTAGTAGCTGTTCTTCGGCGGGATTCGGTAGTAAATCACCCGCTAATTGCCAGGTAATAAACTGATCGTAGGGCAAATTTTTATTATAGGCATTGATTACCCATTCTCGATAAGGCCAGGCTGTTCGCATCATGTCGTCTTGATAACCGTGGGTATCGGCATAACGAGCAACGTCGAGCCAGGGAACCGCCATATGTTCGCCAAAATGAGGTGAGGCTAGTAGTTTATCTACCACGCGCTCGTAGGCATCCAGCGATTTGTCCTGCAAAAATGCTTGAACTTCTTCCGGTGTAGGAGGCAGTCCGATCAAATCCATGTAGACTCTTCTCAACAAAGTCGTCTTATCGGCCTCCGGCAAGGGCTTGAGGTTGTTTTCCTCCAGTTTTGATAAAATGAAGCGATCGATCTCATTTTTTACCCACGACTCGTTTTTTACTTCCGGGAGTTTGGGGCGCTCAATTTTTGCGAAAGCCCAATGAGGTTTATAGGTTGCACCTTGCTCTATCCATTTGATCAATAGGGCTTTTTCTCTATCGGTAAGCGTTAAATGAGATTCTGGCGTCGGCATCACCATGTCGGGGTCATCGGAAAGAATGCGGTGAACCAACTCACTTTTCCATGGTTTCCCCGGAACAATTGCCTTAAATCCTTGTTCGCTTTTTTTGGAATATGCTATCTCCTTGATATCGAGTCGCAGCTCCCCTTTCATTTTATTGCCATCGGGTCCGTGACAGGCAAAACACCGATCCGATAAAATGGGTTTAATATCAAACGTATAGTCTACCGTTCTCGTGATTTGCTCCATTTCTTGGGCTACACCTTGGGGAAGATCAGGCGTAGGTTGACAAGCAAAATGAAGAAAGGCTAGAACAAATAAGCTCCACCATCCTTTCCCGGTAATTTGGTTGTACTCATTCATTTACTAATCGTATCATGAAAGAGGGTTAAAGGTTTGTTTATCTTGGTGCCATTCGGACCGCACCATCCAATCGAATCACTTCTCCATTCAGCATTGGGTTCTCCACAATCGCGGCAGCAAGTCGGGCAAACTCGGACGGATAACCAAAGCGCGAGGGAAAGGGCACTTGCTTTCCCAAGGAAGAACGCACCTCATCGGGTAAACTTTCCATAAGTGGCGTTTCGAAAAGTCCAGGTGCAATGGACATCACCCGAATACCCCACGAAGCTAAGTCACGAGCAGCTGGCAAAGTCATACTCGCAATTGCCCCTTTACTGGCTGCATAGGCAATCTGCCCTATCTGTCCGTCGAAAGCTGCAATCGAGGACGTATTAATCACGACTCCCCTTTCACCTTCATTGTTGGCGCTATTGCCTTGCATAGCCATCGCCGCCCACCTCATCACGTTAAAAGTTCCGATGAGATTGACTTGAATCACTTTATTAAATATTGCTAAAGGATGCGGACCGAAAACGCCCCCCGTTTTACCTAGAATTTTCCGGCCTGCTACAATTCCCGCACAGTTCACAACGACTTGAAGCTTGCCGTAGGTTTCGATGATCTGGTCTACGCCGTTTTGAACTTGCACTTCATCACACACATCAACTTCATAAAAACTCACTTCCCCGTCAAACTCCTTGGCTAATGACCTTCCTCGATCTACCTGTAGGTCAAAAACAGCTACCTTGGCGCCTTTTTCAGCAAAATACCTAACAGTGGCTTCACCTAAACCCGACGCCCCACCGGTAACCAAAGCAACACTCCCTTTTAAATCCATAATTTACTTCTAAACATCTCATAAATATACACCATTCATGTTTAGAAGGCTATTTTAGCAACGGAGAATGTCATCTTTATTTCATTATCGCCGCCCGATAACGATGAGAACTACCCCGAGCAGGATAACGCCAGCCGCTAAAATGGACTGGCCATGGAGTACTTCACCGGCGAAAGCCCAGCCTAAAAAAACCGCCACAACAGGGTTGACGTAGGCATAAGTCGACAAAAGTTGAGGGGAGGCGTTTCGTGCCAGCCAGGCATACGAACTAAACCCAATAATGGAACCAAAAATGGCTAAATAAACCAAAGAACCCAGTGCTTTTGTAGGTGCGTCGAGGATACTAAGAAAGGAAACAGGCTCGAAAATTAAACTTACCGTAAGGAGTAATGCACCACCCACCAGCATCTGAACGGCACTGGATATCAACTGGTGGGGTAATTTAAGTCTTGCAGACAAAAGGGTACCCGTTGCCCAAAAAATGTTACAACCTAATATAATAACAATGCCGAGCCAACTATGGGAAGAAGTGGCTTTAAAGCTTCCAGGCTGAACCAGTAAGGCAATGCCGGCAACTCCGATAAGGAGCCCCATCATTGCCAATTTGCTGGGTTTACGTTTGGCAAATGCTATCCAATTGATGAGAATTAAGAACAGGGGAAGTAAACCTGCCAATAGCGCAGCAATGCCAGTAGGCAGATACTGAATGGCGATGGTCATTCCCCCCATGGAAATTCCTAGGAGTAACGTTCCGACAATGCCTGCTGAAACTGCTTCTTGGCGCGTAGGGCGTGGGTGACCCATCAGTCGAGCGAAAGGGTAAAGAATACCCCCAGCCACTAAGACCCGCCAGCCTGCCATGTAAAGCGGCGGCATATTTTCCGTCATGAAATGGATAAACAAGTAGGTAGAACCCCACAATATATAAACCGAAATCAGATTTGCCAGAAGTTTGTATTGCTGCGGAAACCGACTCTGAACGGGAAAGAGTGCCATTGTTAAAATTGATAGAATTACTGGTTTGTAAACAATTGTTAAAGACGTTCCGTTCCTTATAAAATAGCAATTTCAATTGCAAATTCAGCCCCCTCTAACTCATCCTAAAAATTGGACTATTCCTATATTTTCCTTGCCTCAATACAAGCATCTTGCACGGTTTCTTTTACAATCCTTCCCCTTTTTTACAAAATCAAATGTCCCACATTTGCACTGACAACATTTTAGAGCCATATGAAAAGACGAACTCCCGAAAACGTTTTGATACCTCCTTTATCTGTAAAACGATACGTCTGATTACTCGAAACTTTGGTAAAAGATAGCACAGTATTGACCCAAATCTCGGGGTATTAAAACGGAGCGAATAATTCGGCAAAGCGGCTAGGTCAGACAACGGTCACTTTGAGTAGAAATTTTTAGCTAGGTGCTTATTAATCAGTGATGTTAAGGTTACGTCGTGGACAAATTCAGATCAGATGGCCGGCTACCAATACGATGCAGAATTAGATTCGAGGGACCGCTCGTTGTGGAGTCGCCTCATCGAGGGGGATAAATCGGCTTTGGGCTTACTGTTTTATAGCGGTCATAATATGTACATGGTTTCCTGCCTTCTTATTCAGGCTCTTTTCTCTTATTAGGTTATTCAATGGGCAGTATCCTCAATGAAATAAGGGGGCATGAAACTGTTGTTAAGTAGAGTGGATTTTGTTGGTACCCTTCCTTATTAAAACATTCATAAGGTGCGCCGTATTGGCCACCTTTTCGATAATCATTTTCTTTCAAATCTTGAATAAACTCCTGGGCTAAACGCGCTGCTAAGTTAGGGTCTGTTTTATAGATTGCATAGCATACCCAACCCGTAGGCGTGCCCCAGTAGGCGCCATTTTGATAGCTATTTTTAGGCACCGTTGTAACCTCCCAGGCCGTATTTTTGTCATAATCAGCGTTTGTTGGGACATGACGAATATTCCCTTTGTAACTAATCTCCCCAGCTTTATATGCATCGCAAAGTGCTTTTGATGCCCGACTTACATATTCTTCTTCCATTGCCTCATAGTAAATGGCCAATGCAGTTGACCCAATATCGGGCTGATTACTTTGACCGGTTGATGCTAGCAACATCCCCTCCTCATTCATGAATATCTGATGAAGGTTTTCTTTAATCATATTTGCTATTTCTTTGTAGCGACTCGCTTCCTCAATTTTGAGCATAGCCATTATTTCACTTAGTTCTAGAGCCGCCCTGTATTTTAAAATGGTTGGGTAACAGAGGAGTCCGGTAATTTCGATTGCGTCTCTAAATCCGAAGTCGACACCACGCATTTCTTTGGTAGCGAGTACAATATGGTTCGATTCATTAGAAGGGGGCGTATGAAAAGCCAATTTTAGCCGGTCAAGCAACTTCTTCCCAATGATCACGGTACTTAAAATTGACAGGTCTCCGGTTGTTTTTACATAATAATGGGCCATGTGTACAAAGAAGAACTGGTCGCAATAGGGTGGCAATGTTCCCCATCGAGGGGTTCCCTGGTCTTCATAACTATAGGTACCAGGGAAATAAATGGGTTTGGAATCATTCACCAATATGTGATCGGCAATGGAACCCAACGGCACGAGGCTACCTCCTTTGGTGATCCAGCTTTGATCACATTGAGTGTTTGCGGTCAGTAACAACATATGTTTTTGCTCTGCCGGTGCAATAAAACCTGTTTCTATTGACATCGCATAATCTCGGATCCAGAAAGAAGGGTACATATCACCCGCACCGGGTTTTATAATAACCCCACCTGTATTATTTATCCCCAACCCACCGGATACCGACTGTCCGGGATACACTTTTGAACTATCCAGAATATCTTTGGTTAGTTTTTCGAGGAAGGACCGATCAGCTTTGGTCATTACAGGTGGTTGTTGAGCCTTGAGAGAACTGGCTAATACGAACCCCATCAAGCAAAAAACTATTTTGTAAAGGATTGGTGTCATTGTAAATAGTAGCTTCCAGCGAAGATAGCTATAATATACATGCGTCTTTCAACACCCCGACTTCAATCCAAATAAATAGTTTACCTATTCGATACTACTTTTTACGATCACCAGCCCGACGCTAGAACATCGGCGATATGCATGGTTTTCAATACATAATTATTCTGTTTTATATATCCATCCAATTGCATCAGACAGGAAAGATCGGTGGATATGATATAGTCTGCCCCGGCAGCAATAGCCGTAGCAACTTTTTGTTCAGCCATTGCAACGGATATCGGTTCAAATTTTACAGAAAAGGTACCGCCAAAGCCGCAGCATACTTCACAATCATCCGTCTCTACAAGTTCTAAGCCTTTTACATGACTTA
>JBAYRB010000184.1:0-5907 GCA_041676905.1 Spirosomataceae bacterium | reverse complement strand
CCTTGATTCGGCGGATTGTTCCGCGATGTTGGAGAAATTCTCATAAAAATCGGCCATGCCATCGCCGTTTAAATCGACCAGACGAACAATCCCTTCCCGCCCAAAGACATAGACATCATTTTTACGAATTTCAATACTTTGAGGTTCGTGTAAACCGGAGGCAAACCGACGCCATTTTACCCTTTTAAGGTCCATTGTGATGCCGTCGACCAACCAGACATCCCCGGAAAACGTTACGATCGCAGCCCGCCCATCAGGCCAAAAAGCAATATCGGCTACCCGGACATTTCTTTTCCAGGGATTGGGAAGGGGAAGTGTTACTTGATCCACTACGTAGTCATCGGTGTCCGCCGACAGTTGACCTTGCGTATAAACCACATCCTTCCAAAGGGTAGGTCCGCCTTTTTTGAAGGCAGGAAAAGTGGCCGGTTTTTCACTCGCGATCTTAGCTTCAAAATCGGCCAACTGAGCGGTAGGCCCCATCCAAACAATGGTCGCCACTTCCCTCTCGCTAGTAGAAGGCGATAGTTTTACCGTCAGGTATCGATTTTCATAGATTTCAGGTTGGGCATCCCCACTAATGACGGCGACCGCAGTTACTGAATCTTTTTTACTTCCATGATATAGATAGGCAATTCGTCCGCCTGAATTCTCCGAAACCCCATTTACAACTTCTGCGGCAACGAAATATAGGTTGTCATCGTTCGGCCCGATTTGAAAGTTACGGCGAAACGCGATTTGGTTACCAAATCGAACGGAATTCGCCGTTTCCGCAATCTCCGACTTACCTACTTGATAATTTAAGATGGCTTGGTTCTTATACACATATACCCCGGAAAACCTCCCGATATCTTCCGGAATAGGCCCCCATGCGGGTGCTTCGGGATCACCCGCTCCGGGACGAATATCCTTGAATACCGGTTCCCCTACACTCCAGCCGGGATACAGCCCCGTTGCAATTTTAGGATCCCCCGCAATTACAGCCGGCTTATTACCTTTATTATAATAGTCTTTATATGAAATTTGCGGCATGAGGTACATAGGCAGGAAGTCGCCTGTCCATGCCACCGTCCAACGTAACATATCTGTGTCGAAGCACACATAGCTACTATCCGCTAAGGTCAATGCGAGGGTGCGCGCTGAAATATTATCCTTAGGGAAAGAAGCACCTAAATTGCGCGCGTCCATTGAGGTAGAGATGTATGGAAAATCGGACTCTACAAAGTGACCCAGCTCGAGTGCCTCAAAGTCATTTTCGGTGATCAACACCTTGCTCCCCGCGCATTGCATCAATACAAAATTACTGGCAGTTAATAACAGGAGCGACGCGATTATTAAGAGATTTTTTTTGGGGTAAGAATACATATTACCAAAGGGTGATTGATTTATGAAAGCTATTCTCCAGCCGGGAACGACCACCGAACAATTAGAACACGATTACATAAATAACATGATCCATCGTATCAGGTACTCATAAATTACGGAGCATTTTTAATGCAGTAATCCTTTGATACCCAAAGTCAGCCGCTTGTATCGTTCCACTGGAAATACCGTATCGTTACTATTTCCACATCTGGAATCGACAAATTTACCCTTGAATAATACCGTAAACAAGGGATAAATCTGATAACAAAGAGTATTATTCAGCTAATTTACCCGAACATTCTGGGAGGAATCCACCTCATTATTTTCCTTCCACTTCGTTGAAAAACCTTGTTCAAGCTCCCTCAGCACATTTTTTAACCAAAAGCAATTCTACCAAAATGGCTTCGATATACCGCTAAATCAATGAATAGCAGCATCACATCATCATGTAATTGATCAAGGATTCCCCGGAGGATAATTTTGACTCAGTGTAAAATAACACACTTATTCAATTTCTAGTCCATAACCATTACTACGATGAAGCCATTTCAACCATCTCGAAAACACTTACCTTTATTGACTGTACTCTTACTGCTCCATCTCGGAATTTCCGCCCAAAATGTCGGTATAGGTACTACCACCCCCGACGAAAGATTGCATGTGGCTGGAGGTGATATATTACTATCGCCTACCACCGGCGGGCTTGGCTTGTTAAACGTAAGCCCACACATTAAAATCAGAGCTAGAAATGCGAATAACGGCGGTGTTAATTTCGGCCTTGAATTCCAAGTAGATCAGACCACAGCGGGATGGATCCGTTCCTACATACCGCCTCTGATTGGCTTTTTTCCAAGTTCAATTCGGATCTCACGCTCAGGGGAAAACCAACCCGATTTGGTGGTTACCCAAGCAGGCGACGTGGGCGTAGGGACCTTCTCACCCGATGCCAAACTTCATGTACAAGACGGCAATCTCCGGATCAACTATGCGAATAGTAACGCCGAAATTGAATTGGCAAGAGGGGGTACCAAACGCGCATTTGTACAACTAGCTGGAATCTCAGGGGATGATATCCGAATCGGAACCTATGAAGGAAACCAAGGAAACTTTATTATTCGTACCAATGGCGGAAATCGATTAACTGTCGACCATCAGGGAAATGTACGAATTGGAAACTCTATCGCCGACGGGTATAGACTTAGTGTAGCGGGTAAAGTGATATGTACGGAACTAAGAGTAGCCCTGACCGGTAATTGGCCTGATTATGTGTTCCATAACGACTATAGGCTAACCGACTTGGAAGATGTTGAAAAACATATCCGCCAACATAGTCACCTCCCCAATGTGCCTTCAGCGACACAGATAGAAGAAGAAGGACTTCACCTAGGAGAAATGCAGCGTCTTCAAATGGAAAAAATTGAAGAGCTGTTTCTTCATGTAATATCACTGAAAAAGGAATTGGAAACCTTGAAAGCGGAAAATAGCTTATTGCGATCGGCTAGAAACTAAGCCCCTACCCTGTTCATCGAACATGAAAATTCATCTTATCATCTCCTTATTTAGGCTGATCGGCAACTGTGACCAAATGTATTCCATACATGAAAGGGAAAGGCTAGCGTCTAATGATCGCACCGCCATGGATGATGCTTTGATGAAAGATTGGATAGCACCTATGTCGAGACTAACCACTCTTAGTGAAATCAAACAACTTGGAATGACTTACAAGTTCAGCGAGGGTAGGTACCAAAGCTGTATGAAGGACGAAGTAGGTCCCGATGCTTGCATGAATGACATATTGTATCCCCGATTTTCGATTTAATTTAACTCTACTTTCAATAATGAAAACTCAATTTCAGTTCCTATGCCTACTCCTGCTCTTCTTTGAAAGTGCAGTCAGCGCGCAGGATTTTCCATTATCAGACGGTTTATACCGCATTCCTTACGCTAATAACACCAAGATATATGTCCAATCTGACGTCTCTAATCATGATCCACTAGGCTGTTTTGACATGTGGGGCGTCGAAGGGACTACCTATCAGATTGTTGCTGCCGCAAGTGGCTGGATTAGAGCGATTCGCGACACTTCCGATCGAAACTGCCACCCTTCCTTACCGTCACCCGACAATTGGTGTTGTGGGGAATTCAATAACTACGTTGTGCTTGAACACCCCAACGGAGAATGGTCTACCTATATTCATTTGGCCAAAAATTCGATAACCGGACTGGGTCATGAGGTTGGCGACTGGGTGGAAGCAGGGACTGTTTTAGGTCAAGAAGGAAATGTGGGCTGTTCTACCCGATCCCATTTGCATTTCGAAGTAGCCCGCCCTCATGACCCCGATGACCCCCAACCCTGGAGTTCGCACTCGGGCGTCGTGCGCGCAGATGGGAAATTACTGAACCCCATTTTTTGTAACGCATCGGATAACAATGGACTGCTAATCGCGAAGAACTACTATACAGCTGGTAGTTGTAACGACAATTGCCCCACAAACTTAACGGTGAATTCGAGTTCTGGCACCTATAATGTGCATCGGGCAGATCAAACCATTACGTCAACTAGCACTTATGGAAGCGGTATTTTCACCATTTATCGCGCGGGAAATGTGGTCGAACTAAAACCCGGATTTAATGCTTCATGGGGAAGTGATATAAAGATGTTGATCAAAACTTGTAATCAACAGAATTAATTGAAACGGTACGCATACATCCACATTTCACACTACCATGATGAAAATATTGATCCACTTCCTAATCTACGTCGTCCTATCCATTGCGTTAGGAATACCTGAAACTACGGCACAATTAGCGATTCAAAGCTCAGCCCAATTTCGTATGCAAAGCAATGCAGTCGTTTCATTTGATGGGCTTGTGTTGACGCCCTCTTCAAGCACAACCCTAAGTAACGTCAACATTACTAAAAGTAGTGTGCCGATTTCACTTCCGCAGCCGGGTCAACAGAGTATCGCTCGGGTATATAACTTTTCCAACACTATTGCTTTTACAGGACTGATCGGAATTCTCTATCAGCAAAATGAATTAAATGGTTTAACAGAAAATATTCTCACAATTGCAACCCGTAACGAATCGGACGCGGTTTTTTCTAAAGCTGCGAATGGCATAGTAAATACATCTGACAATTACGTTCGGGCAACCTATGCTAGTTCGGTGAATCTATGGCAGGTAACCGCTATGGCTAATGATGGGACGCTCCCGGTTCAACTCGCTAGTTTTGAGGTTTTCCCAGAAGGCTCAACAGCGCTTCTACGCTGGACAACCGCCATGGAAAGCAATTCCAGCCACTTCGAAATCCTGCACAGTTTGAATGCGAAAAAATGGTCTACGGTCGATAAGGTCCCTTCCAAACGCGAAAGTACAACCTTTCAGGAATACCATTTTATTCATCACGACCCCGTCAAAGACCTAAATTATTACCAATTACGAATGGTCGATCTAAGTGGTGAATCAGAATTAGGGCCTGTTAAAAGTGTGCTCCTAACGGAGATTCCTGAAACACGGATTTACCCCAATCCGGTTTCGGATGTTCTGACCATTCAAGATGCAAATTGGAACCAGGTTAAGGAGGTTATCTTACTGAACCATCAGGGAACTCCCGTTTATCGATCCAATGGAAATCCCAAATCGACAATCGATGTCTCTCATTTCACCCCCGGAAGCTACTCCCTCCGCCTCGTCAATGCAAATGGCTCGGATGCAGTTTATAAGGTAATTCTGGGTAAATGAACCTTTCCATATCCGCACCACAGCGCCCGGCAGGAGTATTTTAGGGAAAAAACCGACGCTACCTGCCGGTGCGCTGTTTTTTGTTTGATTAATTTGTGCTCCTAAAGAGAAATTGAGGTTAGTTTTTTCAAATTTCGCTCTTTAGTAAAAAAGTATGAAACAAACCAGACTTGAAACTCCTATGAAATTCTCAAGCTTATTTGCCTTGGTAGCACTTTTTATCATTAGTTGTGCTCCCTCCTCCGAACCACCCGTTGACCGAAGTAACTATGCCAATGAGGTAACCAATGTGGTAGAAGAACTCCGTAAACTTTTGGTAGAACCAGAAGAAGCAGCCTTGAAAAATCTTACCGCAGAAAGTTTAACCTATGGACATTCCAATGGTGTTATTGAAGATCAAAATGAGTTTATCGAGTCGTTGTTAACTGAAAAATTCAAGTTTACTTCGGTAGAACAAAGTGAACAGACAGTTTCTATTTCGGGTGAAACCGCAATCGTGAGGCATATCCTCAAGGGAACCACACAAGATCTTGGAAAGGAACCCGGAACCGCTCATTTGAAAGTCCTGCAAGTATGGCAAAAAACCGACAATCAATGGAAACTTTTAGCACGTCAAGCGGTGCGGGTACCGGTCGAAAACTAAGGTCGAAGTGGGTAATTCTAGTGATGTGAGTATATTGCGGCAATGAAAATTTCCTTGATACTTGCAGTCAACTTGAAGGGAGTGATCGGAAGTCAAAATTCCCTGATTTGGCATCTCCCCAATGATCTCAAACGATTCAAAAACCTGACCATGGG
>JBAYRB010000183.1:0-5921 GCA_041676905.1 Spirosomataceae bacterium | reverse complement strand
TCAAATTGACTTAAAGATTCATGAGAAAAACAATTTCCTGGTTATGGTGTTTAGTGGCTGCGTCCATTTCAATTTTTTCTTGTCAGAAATCGGATTCTGAGTACGATATCGTAATCTACGGAGCTACTTCTGCCGGTGTAATTTCGGCTTATACCGCCAAGAAGATGGGCAAATCGGTGGTAATTATAAACCCCAATGAGCACATTGGCGGACTTACTTCCGGAGGGCTCGGACAAACCGATATTGGTAATAAACATGCGGTTACCGGGCTTAGTAAAGAGTTTTACAGAAAACTGGGGAAAGTTTACGGCACCTTCGAACAGTGGACTTTCGAACCCAAGGAAGCAGAGCGTATTTTCAAAGCATATATCCAGGAGGAAAATATTCCTGTGATAACAAATAAACGGATCAGCCAAGTTGATAAAGAGGGTACCCAAATTTCGACGGTAACCATCGTCAATACCCTGGGTGATCCTGGTCCCGAAAAGAAAATTAAAGGGAAAATATTCATTGACGCTACCTATGAAGGAGATCTGATGCCTTTAGCCGGGGTATCCTACTTTGTAGGCAGAGAAGATAATTCGGTTTATAACGAAACCCTAAGCGGATTTCAATTAGCGGAGTATCATAAGCAGTCGGGTTATCATCAATTTCCGGATGGTGTCAGCCCCTATAAAATTCCAGGCGATCCTTCAAGTGGTTTAGTATGGGGGATCAGTCCTCAGGAGCCAACACCTCAGGGAAGTGGAGACAAATTGGTTCAGGCCTATAATTTTAGAATTTGTTTGACCGACAGTGTAGAAAATCAGATACCCATTACCCGTCCGGAAAATTACGACTCGACAAAATATGAACTGTTGGTTCGTTTGATTGAGGCTCAGCCCACCATGCGGGCAATTAACCAATATTTTATCTGGAGCCGTATGCCGAAGCGGAAAACAGATATTAATAACCGAGGCGGGTTTTCCACCGATATGATCGGTCATAGTCATAATTGGCCTGAAGCAAGCTTTGAAGAGCGTCAGAAGATATTTCAAGAACACTACGACTATACGAAAGGATTACTCTATTTCATGAAGACTGACCCCAGAGTGCCGGACACACTTCGGAACTTCGTAGCCCAATGGGGTTATCCCAAAGATGAGTATGTAAACAATGGACATTTCACCCCCCAACTTTATGTGCGCGAGGGAAGGCGGCTGATCGGCGAATATGTTATGACTGAACATAATTGCCGTGGTGAAGTTGTAGTGGAGGACGGAGTTGGTATGGCTGCGTACACCATGGATAGCCACAATACGCAGAGAATCGTCGTAAATGGCATGGTAAAAAATGAAGGTAACGTGGAAGTCGGGGGCTTCCCTCCTTATCCCATTTCGTACCGGGCTTTGACACCTAAAAGAGAGGAGTGTACAAATTTATTGGTACCGGTAGGTTTGTCGGCATCGCATATTGCGTTCGGTTCTATTCGTATGGAGCCTGTTTTCATGGTTTTAGGTCAATCGGCTGCAGTTGCGGCGTCCATGGCGATCGACAAGGGTACATCGGTCCAGAACGTAGACGTAAAGGCTGTGCAAAAGGAACTTCGGGATAATCCACTGGCCGACGGTTCGGCTCCTGAGATTATGGTTGACGATGCCGACGAAGCATTAATAGAAATCGAAGGAGACTGGAAAAGATTCAACGGGCGACTTTTCGGAGCAACAGCCCTGGAGGTAACTCCTGGCGGAAAAGGGACAGTACGATTCAAACCACAGTCTGTACCCGAAGGAAAATACGATATATATGTTTACTACTCCATGGTACCGGGCGTCTCGGAAAAGACAGTCATCAATGTGTATAACGGAACGGATTTGACCCAGCATACCCTTACCAGATCGGACATTGTCATCGAAGGGCAAACCTCGGGTAAATGGGTATACCTTACTACGGTAGCTGTCGGGAAGGATGTACAACCCTATGTTGAATATACAACAGAAGGGACAGAGGGACGCATAATTGCCGATGCTGTATTATGGAAAAATGTCGAAGATTAAAATCGTGTACTTAAAAGAAAACCTAATTCGCTTAATCAAAAACCTAGTGTAATGCTTAGACTAATAACAGCAATTGTATTTTTAACAGCAATTGTTTTTTCCTGCACGCCCAAACCTTCTGCTGAAACGGACGCCGACATCGTGGTTTATGGCGGTACTTCAGCAGCCGTAATTGCAGCTATCCAAGCTAAAAAGATGGATAAGTCGGTGATCATAGTCTCCCCTGATAAACATTTGGGAGGGTTGACCTCCGGTGGTCTTGGTTTTACAGACTCGGGCAACACCGGTTCCATCGGTGGACTTGCAAGAGAGTTCTATCACCGTATATACTTGCATTATGCCAACGACGATGCTTGGGTATGGCAAAGAAGAGAAGAGTTCGGCAATCGGGGACAGGGTACAAAAGCAATGGATGATGAGGAGAGAACCATGTGGTTGTTCGAACCCCACGTGGCAGAGAAGGTTTATGACGAATGGTTGGAGGAACTGGGAATACAAGTGTATAGGGATGAATGGCTTAACCGAGAAACAGGAGTCGATGTGGAAAATGGAAAAATCGTAGCAATTACTACCTTAAGTGGAAAGACATTTACCGGCAAAATGTTTATCGATGCTACGTATGAGGGCGATTTGATGGCCGCTGCGGGTGTAAGTTACCACGTAGGACGTGAAGCAAATAGCGTTTATGGTGAAGAATGGAATGGTGTGCAAACCGGGGTACTGCACCATAAACATTGGTTTGCGGCAGATATCAGTCCCTATAAAATCCCAGGAGATCCCAAAAGTGGCGTTTTACCCCGAATTTCTACCGAGCATCCGGGTGTAAAAGGGGAAGGAGATAACAAAATCCAAGCCTACTGTTTCAGGATGTGTCTTAGCAATCATGAGGAAAATCGCGTGCCTTTTCCTCGCCCCAACGATTATGATTCTACACAATATGAATTGTTAGTTCGTGTCTTTGATAGTGGCTGGAGGGAGACTTTTCAGAAATTTGATATTATTCCAAACCGCAAAACGGATACCAACAATCATGGCCCCTTTAGCACCGATAACATCGGCATGAATTATGACTATCCGGAAGCGTCCTATGAGCGGCGGAAAGAGATAATCAAGGAACATGAGAGTTATCAAAAAGGGCTCATGTATTTCATCGCTAACGACCCGAGAATCCCAAAGGACGTCCAAGAAGAATTTAGAAAATGGGGTTTAGCGAAAGACGAATTCAAAGATAACGACAACTGGCCACACCAACTTTATGTGAGAGAAGCTAGGAGAATGATTGGCGAGCGCGTCATGACAGAGCATGAAGTATTAGGTAAAAGAGATGTTGAAGATCCTGTAGGAATGGGGTCCTACACCCTCGATTCACACAATGTACAACGTTACATTAAAGAGGATGGCTATGTACAAAATGAAGGTGATATCGGCGTGAAAGTTCCTAAACCCTATAAAATTTCCTACCGTTCGCTGATTCCAAAGCGGGAGGAAATTCAGAACCTGCTCGTACCAGTTTGTATCTCGAGCTCTCATATTGCATTTGGTTCAATTCGTATGGAGCCGGTATTCATGATCTTAGGACAAAGTGCTGCAACTGCAGCCGCGATGGCCATCGACCGTAGAGTTGCGGTGCAAGATGTAGATTACAATCAATTAAGGGAGCGACTGGAGGCAGATCGCCAAAGATTGGAAATCGGAGCTAAATAGCTAAATCAACAATCCCGGCAGAGTAGTTGTCTTTCTGCCGGGATTTTTCTATTGTGACTTTCCCCGGGCTAGAACAGGTATTACAGCGGTTATTTTCTCGCTCCGAATACCAAAGATGACATCGTATAAGTTGATCACCGGATCACAATGGGGGACAATTACTTCGAGTTTGTCGCCTACCTGATAGTTGTTCACTGCATCTTCATAGGTAATCGTCCCATATTCATCCGAGCCGGCTGAATATTTAAATCCCGGCTCACCCAGGACAATAGCGGGCGGTTGATTGAGTGTTAAGGCTTTGGTGCCTGCATCGGTTACGAGTCGATTCTCATAGCTTTTGTTTATGATCGTGGTGATGACCGTCAGGGAGGGGATAAAATCATCGTATAGGGTTTCATTGGTTTCGCTTCCTATGACCATATATTGGTGATCCATAAAAAGGTAACTTCCAATTTGCACATCGGTAAATCCCGGAATTTCGTTCATGATATTATAGGTGCCGGTACCACCCCCACTAAAGATCTCCAGGTTTAAACCCGATTTCTTCATCAATTCGTAGGAGGTTACAGCCGGTTCCATACGCCGAATAGCATCCTGCTTCCTTTTGGCAAATCCCTTTACGTGCTGGACACCCCCGTCGTAGGCCAGTATGCCTTTAAAACGTAAATTGGGTTGCTTGTCTACCAATTGAGCAAGTTGTAACGCCGGCTCACCGGGTAATATTCCCGAACGTCGAACCACATTGATATCAACCACAACATCAGCGATGATGCCCTCCGCTTTGGCTGCTTCCTGTAGATCGAGAGCGTTTTGTGGGTTGTCGACTGCTTGTATAAAGCCAGAATGTTTTTTACGGAGTGCCATCGCACGCTTTATCTTAGCGGGACTGATATTCACCCCCGTCATGAGAACCTCCGAAATACCTTCCCGAAGCATAACTTCAGCTTCCGAAAGCTTGGCAACACAAATGCCGATTGCCCCAGCCTCCATTTGCCGTTTAGCTATGTCGGGGCACTTATGCGTTTTGACATGAGGTCGGATACCGATGCCACTCCCTCGCAATCGCTCATGAGAAACCTGGATATTGCGTTCCATTTTGTCCAGATCCACACAAAGAGCCGGACTATCCAAATCCCATTTTGATTTCCCAATATACGAGCTCCATGCATCTGTCCCCGCTCGGGAAATAAATTTGTCTTTAGACCAAAAGGGCGTAAACCCAGCTAGGATACCGGTGTTTAGGAAATTCCGTCGATTTATTAATGCCATACTATTTATTTAATCACTTGCTAGGAAGTTTCTGGGTTTCCAATGGAGGGGCTGGTGGCAGACCTGTTACCTCCAGAATTTCTTGTTCATCCAATGTTTCTCTTTCCAGTAAGGCTGTTACGAGTGCATCCAGCGCGTCCCGGTGTTCAGTAAGGAGCCTTTTGGCTTCCTCGTGGCATTCTTTGATAATGGTTTGAACCTCTTCATCAATAGCTTTGGCCGTTTCTTCACTAAATGGTCTTTCACTTCCGTAGGCACCGATTCCACCACCTAGAAACTGATTTTGGCGGGGGGCTAATTGTACCATGCCCAGACGGTCGCTCATACCCCAGCGCGTCACCATGCCTCGGGCCAACTGTGTCGCTTGTTCGATATCATTTTCAGCCCCGGTAGTTTTGGTGCCATAAACAACTTCTTCCGCTGCTCGACCTCCCAAAATTCCGATAATCCGAGCTCTTAGATAAGCTTCAGGATAGTTGTATCGATCACTGTCGGGTCGCTGATAGGTAACTCCTAAAGCCTGCCCCCGGGGGACGATCGTCACACGATGGACGGGGTCAGCTCCAGGGACGACCAATCCTAATATGGCATGACCGCCCTCGTGGTAGGCAACTCGTTCTCGATCGTGCTGACTTAACAATAATGCCCTTTCAGGCCCTAATATTATTTTTTCGAGAGCGTCTAGAAAATCCTTTTGAGTTACTTTTTCATGCCCTCTTCGCGCCGCCATCAAAGCCGATTCATTCACCAAATTTTTTAAGTCAGCCCCTGAAAGACCGGGTGTGGATGAGGCGATTTCTCCTAGATCCACGTCATCGGCTAGGGGGACATTTCGGATATGGACCTTCAAGATAGCCTCTCGTCCAACTTTGTCGGGTAGATTGACCACAATTCTACGATCAAAACGCCCCG
>JBAYRB010000182.1:0-5927 GCA_041676905.1 Spirosomataceae bacterium | reverse complement strand
GAAAAGAATCCACTTGTTTTAACGTAATGGATACATTCATGGATTGTTTTAAAAATGCTTGAAAATCATTCGCAGCCGTTGTAATCAAATCTCCTGAGCCCACAGGGTAGTACAGTTGCCAATTTCCTTCCGCCAACGAGAATTCCTGTTCATTTGGAATTTGTTCGGGGTCCCTCAGTAACCGATGGATAGGTTCATTTTCGATTCTGTGATGATGCCCGTAAGGTTGATCCTCCGGTAATACGTTGAGAATTGCTTGTGCAATATCATGGGTGGTAAACGAATTACCAGGAGAGTGTACTTTGTTATCCGTAGTCGGGAAATAAGGAAATTCGTTATTCGGCGTGGTCGTAGTTCCGGCAACCCCTAGTCCAGTAGCGATTAAAAAATCTCTTCGGGTTAAATTCTTAGACATTATAAGGTCAAGGTTAAATTTTATCGATCCAATTCTCAATCAAATATCTGCAGTTCAATACCTTTTCTTTTAAATCGTCGGGAACGTAGAAGTAATGATTGCTGGCTTCAAAGCCGATTCGGGAGTCAACTGATTGTAACGCATAAAGTTTTTTGGCAAGCTCTATCTCGTTTTCGAGTAGGCTCCTCACTTTTTTACGAGCATTACGATCTTCGACTACAGCATCCCTAAGACGGATAATTTCTGCCTGGTTCGCAACACTTCGATAGAGGATGGAAACCGCTTCAGCAATTCTTAATTCTTTCTGAATTTCATGCTTCTGCTCACCCGTTAAATTTTTCCCTTTTATTCTGTGCTGTACGGCTTCCAAAGCCTCGTCAAATCCATCGGCGACTTTATAGAGTTGTGCAATAAAAACCTGGTCGGGATAGATGGATCGCCATTTTTTTAAATCATCATATCCTAACCCTACCATGGTCGCATTATAACCGGTTGGCTTTTCCCAAAGTAAGTTCGCTGGTCCCGAGTGTAGGGGGGCAAAATATACGACTCCAATATGGTAAGGAAATTCTCGAAAGGCTTTACTAAAATGATACCAGGCCTCGACCATGTCATTTGCAGCAGGACCATATCTTCGTTGGGCTACTTTTTCCATTGCTGTCCTAACAGAAATTTGGGGGTCACTTCCTATGATAGAAACCACCTCTAGGTTAGGTGAGCCAGGGTAGCCTCCCAGGGTCCAGCCGGTCATGAGACCACCGACTTTTTCTTCTCTTAAATTGACAGCGTGCTGGGCGACGTTTTCCAACGCCGGGACGTAGGGTACGCCACCGCATTCCCAGGTGGTGCCGGCTTGAATTTTTGCTACTATCTTCAGTCCGTGTTGACGGGCAATCGCCCAATGGCGTTTCGCTCTAGGACCTGGCCCCACGGCAGAAATAGAATATTCTCCCACTTTTCCGGGTACCCCACCGCGATTGATGGGTAAATCCCACTCGCTTACACTCATGATCGCCGTGTTCGAAGGTAACTTTGGAATAATACCTTCCGCCCAGCCGTCCCTCCAGCCCCAATCCCATGCAATCAAGGCAGGACCCTTACCCTGGTAATTCGAATCGACCCTTTCTTTGTAGTTTTGTACCCCCTTACGTATGCCCTTTTCATAAAGCGTATTCAATTCTGCTATAACCTCCGCAGGTCCTCTGGGACCACAGCGCGGGCAGTCCTCGCCTTTCATATGCGACCAACAATTGGTCGGGTTTTCGGAAGCGGTAATGGAGAAAAAACCTGCTAAGTCAGGCACCTCCCCTACTATTTTTGCGACAGAATCTACCAAATAGGATTGTACGTCGGGATGACTCGTACAGAGAGCCGCATAATCCCCCCTTTGCACTCCCTTGAGCTCGGGATATTTTTTATAAAATGATAAAGGCTGATATCTAGGTTCGTTTAGGTAGAGATATATTCCTATTCCATACTGCTTACATTTTTCGACTAATTTTTTTAAGTTATCCAGGCGCTTTTCCCAGTCTTTACTAACCCCTTCGTCCCAGGGAAAAGGAGTCAATTTACTTAAAACTATATGCATCCAGGTCCCGTCAAGTCCTGAAGCGGCCATGCGTTCTAAGTAGCCCTCCGGATAAGGATCAATGTCGGCATCCAATAGTGGATCTCCGAACAAGGTAAAATAGCCATAACCATATCGGGGTGAAAATCCTGATTTCAATGCGGGCACCCTCGTGGCTGGCGCGGTAGAAAGCTCTTTTACAAAATGGAACAAAGGTTCACCGGATATTGGATGGGGAAAATCTTTCTGAATAACCTTTTTAATCCAGGCTTCTCCCGGATCTAAACCTGTAGATGATTTCCAATGTATGGGTTCGCATTCCGGTTTGCGACTTCCCAGTTTTATGTATAGAAAATCGTCCTCCTGTAGTGTAAATTCCAGGTGTTCCTCCGTCCACCCCAACATTTCCTGCAATTGCGATTTGGGCAACAGATGCCAGTTTCGTCGAATAATGGTAATATAGCTCCGACGCCATTGTTCGTCGCTGACGGGTTTTGGATCCGGAAGCCCCATTGCCTTACCTAAGGCTAAGATTTGATTTGCGGTGGCACCAACCACCTGTGCTATTTTCTGAGTGGGAACCAGATTCCAATTTCGCCATATAAAAGCATGGAGTCGGCTGGGAAAATGCGGGAAGGTTACTGGTAGATTATTCCCTTGATATTTCGACCGCCCCCAAGTAGGGCTCCACAAAAGGCCAGACGAAATAAAAGCAGTGGTACCGAGAAATGCCCTTCTCGATAAGGTCTGTTTTTTAAAGAAAACCATTTTTGGATCGTGCGCTTGATTGATAAGAGAGAAACTGGGCTTATAACTTGTAAAAATCGATACAATTTTGGCCCCACAGTTTCTTGTTTTCTTCTTCTGTTAACTCCAACGTATTTTGACGCAAAATTTGACAGGTTTCGGCATAACTGGCTCCTACCAAACAGACCGGCCAATCACTACCGAACATGACGCGATCGATCCCAAAAATATCCAGGGCGATATCGATATATTTTTTAAAATGTTCAAATTTCCAGTTCACCCAATCAGCTTCTGTGATCAAACCGGATATCTTACAATAGACATGCTCCATAGGTGCAAACGCACGCATATCGCGTGCCCATTCATCAATTAATTGATCTTTAATGAATGGCTTGGCAATATGATCGACCACAAACGGTTGATCTGGGAATCGCTTGGCAAATTCTACTGCATTCTTAATGTGTTTGGTATAGATTAAGATATCGTAGGTATATCCGTACTTGCGGAGTTTTGAAATGCCTCTACAAAAATCATCTCTTAACAGAAAATCAATTTCAGGCTCCGATTGGACAATATGACGGAAGCCTTTTAGATCTTTAAATTGTGAAAAATAGTCTAATCTCTCCTCGATATTCTCAGCTCTTAGATCAACCCAGCCTACGACTCCTTTGATAAAGGAATGTTGTTTCATCAGATCTAGCAAAAAATGGGTTTCGTTTTCACTTTGATCCGCTTGTACAGCCACACAGCCATCTATTCTACTTTCTTTTAGTAGTGGTTCGAGGTCTTCGGGCATAAAATCATTTTGAATCACAGCCATTTCTTCGGTGATCCACGCGTCTTTCACAGGGTGATATTTCCAAAAATGTTGGTGACTATCAATTTTCATAGGTACATCAATGGTTAATGAGTATTAGGTTGGTTTGACCGTTATTCGTTTTTAAGTTAAGTAAAAATGGATGGAAGGCAATAATAACGCAAAAAGGTTAAAAGAGAAACCATTTTCAGCGTGTTCCCCTGCTTACTTGGTGCCTAAATATCTCGGTTCTTCCTAACCCATTGACTGGTCCTCAATTAACTCCTTTCACGCAAATTATCGAATATACCTTTTCTAAGATATTTTTTTAATGCAATCGGTTGCATTGAAAAACTTTTAATCCGATATTTGCCTAAGTGGGGATGGACTCTGTTCGCACCAGCGTTCTCACTCACAACTCATCCTATTAAAGCAACTGTGGCAGCCTTATCTCTTAATCCTTTGATTACGATTTAATTAACGGTTACCTAAACTTATTTCTAACTATTTCTTCATTTCAAAATCCTATTAAAGTGTATGAGACTTAATCTACTCCGTATGCCCCACTCGCGGCGGTGGCCGCGTTGGCGAAACTTTTTGGTATTACTGCTCCTTCTAACGCTGCCTCCTGCTGCCATTGCCAATGCAGACCGTGAGATCAGTGGAAAAGTGACGGACGAAAACGGTGCTGCGCTACCCGGTGTCAACATCCTTGAAAAAGGCACCTCCAATGGTTCTATCAGTGACACCGACGGGAATTTTAAACTTTCGGTTCGGGACGAAAATTCCGTCCTGGTATTCAGCTTTGTAGGCTATATCAGCCAAGAGATTACAGTGGGCAATCAACGCGTGATTGACATCGCATTAATGCCTGATCTTAAAGCATTAGAGGAAGTGGTTGTAGTTGGGTACGGGACCATGCGGAAACGCGATATGACCGGCGCGGTATCGCAGATCAACACGTCGCGCCTTGAAAATGAAGCGCCAGCACAGGTCCAAGACCTACTAAGGGGTAACGCAGCCGGTTTGAACGTTGGCTATTCCGCATCCGCAAAAGGGGGCGGCACCCTGCAAATCCGGGGTCGAACATCCTTCAATGCCGGCACAAGCCCTCTTATCGTTTTGGACGGCGCCATCTATTATGGACAACTTTCTGATATCAATCCCAGCGATATCGAAACCGTTGACGTATTGAAAGATGCCAGTTCTGCTGCGGTATTTGGCGCAAAAGCCGCCAGCGGGGTAATCCTTATCACGACCAAAAAAGGAAAACCTGGTAAACCGAAAATCAACATTAGTTCCACCGTCGGGCTAGCTACCATGTCGGTGAATGAACGAGTACACGACGCGGAGACATTCACTAGTTGGCGATCGGACGTTTTTAAAGCATCGAACATCAATGCGCAACCCTACCGTTATGATGATCCCAGAAATCTCCCATCCAACATTTCAGTTGATCAGTGGTTAGGGTACGATGGCTCATCAGGGGATCCCGTTCGGGTCTGGTTAAGACGCTTGAATATGCAACCCAATGAAATCGACAATTACATCGCAGGTAAGAGTGTCGACTGGTATGATCGAATGTTTCAAAACGGCTTACGCCAAGATTACAATGTGAGTGTTTCCGGACAGAATCAAGGGGTATCGTATTATTTGGGTGCAGGTTATCTCAATAACGAGGGAATTGTTACCGGCGATAAATATTCTACCTTGCGTACTCGAGCCAATATAGAAGCCACTATCACTAATTTCTTGTCGGTAGGGATGAATACTTTATTCTCGGTAAGAGATGAAAGTGCAATTCCCTATAACTGGACAAATATCACTAGTTTATCACCCTGGGGCAGCGAATTCGAAGAGGACGGAAGTCTTACGTTTCGCCCGAACAACGAAGTAAGCGGGGGCTTAAACCCTGCTTACGAGCCCAGCCTAACCGATCGACTTGATAAAACCACCATACTTAATTCGACGATTTTTGGGAAAATAAATTTACCCTTTGGTATTATTTACCAAGTCAATTTCACCCCCCAATTGGAGTTTTACGAGCGCTACAATCATCAAAGCTCGAAACATCTAGAATGGGGTATTTTCGGTGGTAGAGCCTCCAGACAACAGCGAAAAACATGGTATTGGCAGGTTGATAATATCATTAAATGGGACAAAACGTTTGATGCCCACCGATTTGACCTGACCTTGCTGGCAAATGCGGAAAAATTCCAGCGTTGGGACAATACCATGACTAATGAAAAATTCGACCCCAATGACCAACTGGGTTACCATAATCTCGCTGCTGGGATCAACCCTATTTTGTCGGTAAACGATGAGTACAGCACCGGCGATGCATTGATGGCTCGACTCCTCTATTCACTTAAAGACCGTTATATGATTACGGGTACCTTCCG
>JBAYRB010000181.1:0-5954 GCA_041676905.1 Spirosomataceae bacterium | reverse complement strand
GGGTGGAACAAAAAATTAACCTTTACTTTCGGAAAGTAGTGGAGGACATGGTTCAAAATAAAGAAGTGGATATTACCAGTCGATATGAATCACTTAGCCGTCAAAACCTGACCGGGGATTTCAGATTCGTCGTACTGGAACGATTCCTATCCTATGAAAATGATCTACCATTGCTAGAACAAATCGTTATGAAAACCTATTTTGCGATCAAATCAATCACTACACCGGAGGATAAATGGTTTGGCCTTGACAGCAGTGCTGTAAAAATAGAAAAAGTACCTTTGGTCATCCGACCCGTGAAGAAAGTCAATTTAAAGAGGATATAGAAAGGTCGGAAAAGTATGACAAATTAACATTGTTGTTACTTTTGTCAGCGGTAATACGGAAATAACAATCACTTCAAAAAATTATGAACATACTCATTACGGGGGGAGCAGGTTTTGTGGGATCATCCATCGCAATTGCATTAAAACAATCATATCCAAACTACCAGATTCTCGTACTGGACAACTTAAAAAGGAGGGGTTCCGAATTAAATTTGAAAAGATTAAAGGATGCCGGGGTGGAATTTTACCATGGCGATATCCGAAATAAAGAAGACTTTGACGCTCTACCCGGGGTCGATGCTGTCATAGAAGCCTCAGCCGAACCCTCGGTGTTAGCGGGGTTGAACGGAACACCAGATTATCTAATCAATACGAATTTGGTAGGAACCATCAACTGTCTTAACTACGCTCTAAAGCACAAAGCGAATTTCATCTTTCTCTCTACCAGTCGGGTTTATCCGATTAAAACCATTGAAACCCTCAATTTTGTGGAGGAAGAAACCCGTTTTACCCTAGCCGAACAGCAGCCTTACCCGGGGGTTTCAGCCAAAGGGATTGCCGAAGAGTTTCCTTTAACGGGTGCACGCTCCTTGTATGGAACTACCAAACTCGCGTCCGAACTCATTATTCAGGAATACAACGAATTCTATGGACTCAAAACAGTCATCAACCGATTTGGCGTTATTACCGGGCCTTGGCAAATGGGTAAGGTGGACCAGGGCGTGATGGTTTTGTGGATTGCAAAACACTATTTCAAACAAGAATTAGGCTATTTCGGATACGGTGGTACCGGGAAGCAAATCCGCGATATGCTCCATGTAAACGACTTATTTCGCCTGGTCGATTGGCAGCTCCATCAGTTGGATAGGGTGAATGGTGAAATTTTCAACGCAGGAGGCGGATGGGAAAGCAGCGCTTCTTTGTGTGAATTAACCCAGGTTTGTCAACAGGTTACCGGAAATATTATACCGATCAAAGCGGTACCTGAAACACGGACAGCCGACATTCGATTATATGTGACCGACAATACGAAGGTTACTGCGCAAACCGGCTGGCAACCCCAAATTGGAATTCGTCAAATAGTCGAGGAAATCACGGAATGGTTGGCTGCGAACGAAAATGATTTAGCGCCTATATTGAAATAGGCCTACTATCTTACCTCAAAAATTCGACGAAAATTAATCCGGGTTACCCAAACCAAGGGAGCAAGGAATCTAATTTTATTTTAAAGGACCTATTTTATTTATTATCCAAAACCGATAGCTTTAAGGTTTAAATTATCCTGTAATTTGTTAAAATATGAAAAGAAAGAAAAACTGGATTGTAGCCACACTATTTGCCGCCCTCGTTTCATTTCAAACAACGGCGCAAAATTCATTAGAAAAATTATGGGAAACCGATCCTAACTTACCTGTTCCCGAATCGGTACTATTCGATGCCGATGCTAAAGTATTATACGTTTCCCTTATTGATGGTAAGGGAGGGGAAAAAGACGGAAAGGGTGGGGTAGCCCTGGTAAACCTCGACGGTACCATTAAAAATGCCAATTGGATAACCGGACTAAATGCACCCAAAGGCCTCGGAAAATACAAGGGGAAACTGTACATTGCTGACCTGGATGAGGTAGTCGTCGCCGATATCAAAACCGGTAAAGTAGAACAAAAAATAAGTATCCCGTCGGCTAAATTCTTAAATGATGTGACCGTCGATAAATCTGGTACCGTATACGTATCGGATTCACAGACAAAAAGTATTTTCCAGGTAAAAAACCATGTCCCATCCGTCTATTTTGAAAGCCCCGAACGTCCCAATGGTTTATTAGCGCTTGGAAATGACTTGCTTATACTCGACAGTGGTAAACTTTACAAACTAGATAAAAATAAAAAGTTGACCCAACTGGCCGAGGGAATGGAAAAAAGTACGGATGGGATTGAACAGGTCAAGCCAGGTGAATATATCGTGTCATGTTGGATTGGCGTCGTTTACTATGTCACTGATAAAGGACAGGTAAAAACTTTGCTCGATACCCGTGAAAGCAGTACCAATTCAGCAGATATAGGGTACGATGCCAAAAAGAAAATCGTTTATATACCTACGTTTGCTAAAAATAGCGTCGCAGCGTATCAATTGAAATAATCCTTTCGGAACGGTGGTAACCCCTAAAGGATTGCCACCGCTTCAAACCCGCCTTTTTAACTTTTTAATCTTATATCACACAAACCAAACTAACCTCATGGCAGAAAATAAAAACCCCGAAGAGAACGAAGCCCGCGAAGAGGCGCAAGAGCAAATTGAACAAGCTGCATCCGAAATAACCGAAGCAGCGGGAGAAGTCGTTGCAGATGCCCAAGAAACGGTAGAAGAGAAGGCCTCAGAAGCGGCAGCGGAAATAGCGGACACGATCGAGGAAAAAGTAGCAGAAGTTCAACCCGCCGTTGAAGATGCAAAAGATAGTGTAGAAGAAGCGGTATCAGAGACCGTACAATCTGTTACCGAGCAAGTCGAAGATACCGTAGCGAGTGCAAAATCGGCGATTGAAGACACAAAGGAACAGTTAGAAGATTCTATTCAAAATACGACGGAGGAAATTGCTGACGAAGTTGTCGCTAAAGCTGAAGAGGTCGAAGCTAAAATGGAGACAGAAAAAGCCCAGGTCGAGGAAAAATCGGCAGCGATAAAAGAAGAAGCCGAATCGAAAATCGAAGCTGCTAAAGCCAAAGCCAGTGAGCTTTCTGCAGCTGCAGCTGAGAAACTTGCCGACATAAAAGAAGAAACAGCTGAGAAACTTGCAGAATCAAAAGCAAAAGCAGCCAGCTTAGCGGCCGCTGCCGCCGACAAATTATCCGATTTAAAAGAAGAAACGGCTGATAAACTGGAAGATGCGAAAGAAAAATTAGATGATATTAAAGCCAAAGCAGCAGAGGAACTGAAAGACTGGAAGGAAGAAGCCGCTGAAAAACTTGAAGAAGCGAGAGAAAAGCTAAGTGAATTCAAAGCAAAAGCCGCGGAAGAATTCGAAGAATTCAAGGAAGAAGCCGCTGAAAAGTTAGAGGATCTTAAAGAAGAAGCTGCGGAAAAATTGGCTGAAGCCAAGGCAAAAGCGAGCGAACTAACGCGGGAAGCAAAAGAAGAAATCGAGGAATTGAAAGAAGATGCCGCCGAAACCGTGGGTAAGGTAAAAAAGAAATCGAAAGGTTTCTGGGCTAGGCTTTTTGGAAGATAAACCCTAAGCCCACAAAAGTAAAGAATAGGAGCCTGCCCACTACAGGCTCCTTCGTTTTTAATCTCATCAAGAAATATCACTGCATTTTCTGATGGTGCATCAAGTTCTCTATAATTTCTGTTACCTCCTCCACAGGCATTTTCTCGACTAAATAAGCATGAGGCCCATTAGGATCGTCTTCCCAACCATTGTTACCACCCCGGGGAATAAAACGGCCCCTGCGAAGGGTATAATAAGGTTCAGCACCCTTGATGGCCACCAGTACTGCCGATTGATCCCAACTATTTCTACCGAGACTATCTGATTTCCAGTGCGGTAACGCTTTCACATAGGCGGTCTTGATCGGACTGTCCACCTGTTCTGCTTGCGAAAGAGGTAGCCCTGTGATGATTTTCTGACCGATTTCAAAACCACTGAAAATGATTTCGGTAGGCCATTGGGTAAATACTTTCTCCGAAGCTAATGAATCAATAAAGACGTTGAATTCCCGACCTTCCGGAAATTTGCCGGCCATAGACACCAAACGTTTGACCTTTTGACTTACTAATTCCTCCCCGTTCAACGGACTGATTTCATCGGGTTCTGAAGCTAATAGAGAGGCCAGATTCGTTACAAAACCTACGGTTACAATGGTGACGCTCCCGTCGGGTTGCTGGGCTAATACCCTACGGTAGGTCGAAACCGCATCGGGTGCTTCAGCGGATGAACTTATCGTATGGGGGTATTTTTCTACCAATAATTCAGGCCATTTTTGAGGAGCATCCCGGTAGGGAGCATTGGGTCCTTTCGGCGCTCCAGTAGGTAGGTCTTTTCGACCATAATACGTATTAATGATTTCAATTACCGGAACTGTAAGTTCGAAGGCATTGGAAGAAATGACTGCGAGGGGTTCGGCATATCCACTGTCGGCCAAGGCATGCAATACAGCCATTGCACCTACATCGTCATAGTCCGGACCAATGTCGGTGTCGAGAATAATTTTTACCGGTTCGTCGTGGGTTTGACGCGGTGAACAAGAAGAGCCCCAACCTACGAAGAGTAGGGCGGATAAAATGAAATGAGATGACTTCATTAGGTTGATAAATTTAAGAATAGTACGATTGGATTACTGGCCTGCGGCGATTATAAGTCCTAAACCGCATAAAAAGCAATAAACATAAGAATAATATAACGGTTGATGGTTTCTCCGCCACCCTTAAACTCCTTCCAAATTACTACCCCCCACAAAGCTGCCACTAAGGTAGCCCCCTGACCGAGTCCATAAGATATGGCCCGACCGGCTTTACCGGCTGCAATAAGGATAAATAAGTTGCCCAATCCCCAAATAGCACCTCCTAATATGCCGATCCCGTGAACTTGCAAGGCCCCACGAAAATAAGTTGCATAGGAAAGGGGAGGACCTTCGAGGGGTTTTGCCATGAGATACGTATTAAATAATAGGTTACTCACCAAAATCCCGGAAGAGAAAATGACAAAGGCGGTATACGGAGTCATTTTCCCAGGTGCAGGCGTAACAAAATCCTCCAGATCCATACCGGCAGCGACAAAAGGATAAAAAGTAGACATTAGGATACCAGCAATAATCGCTACGATAATCCATTTCTTGACCGACTGCGTCCCTTGTTCTTTTTTCAATTTCCCGTACGCCGTCGCGTTTAATATTATCGCGAGCGCTACCAGAGCGACCCCTGAAAAAAGCAGTATGGGATCCCCTTTACTCAATAAAATATAATTGATCAAAACACCTACGACCAAGGCTAGTCCGATCCCAATAGGAAAAGCTACCGCCATGCCCGCTGATGCGATGGCTGCCGTTAATAAAATATTAGCCAAATTGAATACGACGCCACCTAAAAATGCACTTCCAATATACCGGACTTCAGCTTGCCCTAGATCATTTAAGAAAGGGCGTCCACCCTCCCCGAAACTTCCTAGTGTAAAAGCACCCAGGAGGGAAAACAGAAATATACCTATTACATAATCCCAGTAAAACAACTCAAAACGCCAATGGTCCTTGACTAATTTCTGAGTGTTCGCCCACGATCCCCAACAAAGCATGGTGATAACACAAAAAAGGATGGCGATAGGATAACTTTCTACGATAAACATAGGTCAGTGTTAAGGGTTTAAGAAGTTGTAAGTTGGGTCGTATCAACGGTTTTTCGAGAAGGTAATGAGCTCTGCGCACCCATCATCGTCGTACTGATGGCCGCAGCCTTGCAGGCGAATTGAACAGCCGTTTGAAAGTCCTTTCCCTCCGCTAAGGCTACTACTAAAGCCCCATTAAAACAGTCGCCAGCAGCGGTTGTATCCACGGCCGTCACCGGAATACTGGGAATGATTTCGGAACGACCCTCGGAGTTCAAATAGGCGCCTTTCGAACCCAGGGTGATAATGACGTGGTT
>JBAYRB010000180.1:0-5959 GCA_041676905.1 Spirosomataceae bacterium | reverse complement strand
GATAAGCTGGATTCCTATGAAGCGATGATGGCCAAAAACGAAATGATTGAAAGGGAAGGCGTGTTGAACGAACCCTCCTGGGGCGCCTATGTTCCCTACGATATCGTAACCCGTTATCGAATGCCACAGTCACCGGAATACGCCCGGATTTATCCGAATGTCGACTGGACCAAAGCCGTGTTCAAAGACGTAGGATTTTCGCATAGAGCTACTTTGAGTGCGCGGGGGGGTAGTAAGGCCGTACAATATTTCGGTTCCCTAGCCTATTTGCACGAAGGCGATATGTTCCGGGATTATGACAACGGAAAAGGCTATAAGCCGAATTACAACTTTAGCCGTTTCAATTTCAGGAGTAATATCGATGTCAATATTACCCGCACAACCAAACTCAAACTAAATCTGGCCGGGTTCTACAGTCAGAAAAACACCAACTTTAACAATGAAGGAAGTACGGGACGTGCTGATCAATGGATGTGGTCATCGGCCTATTTCCTTGCCCCCAACCTGTTCTTACCTCAACACGAGGACGGCCTGTGGGGCGCCTATCAAGAAGGGGGTAACAATACTGTAAACCCCTTGGTAGTGATTTACAACATTGGTATACGGGAGACCCGTACGACTCAGCTCAATTCCGATTTTACCTTAGAACAAGACCTCGGTTTTATTACCAAAGGTCTGAAAGCAGCCGGGTCATTCTTTTATGACAATAGCATTCGTTCGGAAGGGGGAATTTACGACAATGCCAACTCGGTAAGACCGGGTGAGGCCGCTACGAACGTAGCCTTTAAACAAATTTACCCCATGCTCTACAAGGGTCCGGATCAGGATCCCAGTGAATATACAGTCTATCTCCCCATTAGTGATGACGAATACGACTGGATCTTACGGCCTTGGACGACCCGTCAAGAAGCCATTATCGCTGCCAACTGGGCCGGCTATATCCCGGTGGATCGACGTATGATGTACCAATTCCAGCTTAATTACGCACGCACGTTCAACGACCACAATGTAACGGCGATGGGTTTGGTGAAAAGAGAGGAGTTCGCAAGGGGTAGTATGTTTAAAAACTTCCGCGAGGACTGGGTTTTTAGGGCTACCTACGATTACAAAACCAAATACCTTTTTGAAGTTAACGGAGCTTACAACGGTTCTGAACAATTTGGTCCTAATTACCGATTCGACTTTTTCCCTTCGCTGGGTCTCGGCTGGGTAATTTCTAACGAAAAATTCTTCAAAGCCGGCGCTTTCGATCATTTGAAGCTGCGCTACAGTGTAGGAAAAGTAGGCGACGACAATATCAGTGGAGCCCGCTGGCTTTATGCTTCTCAACTTGCCTTCGGGGGGGCGGCTCGCCTTAGTGCCCAATCGAACGGAGCAAGTCCCTACACCTTCTATCGTGAATCAGTTGTGGGAAATCCGAATATTCATTGGGAAACAGCTCTCAAAACCAACTATGGCGTGGAACTTGGATTTTGGGCTAATCAACTCAACATTAACTTAGACTATTACACTGAAGACCGAACCAATATATTGATGTCGGGAGGCTCTCGAAACGTACCTCCATTTTTTGGAGCCACGCCACCCAGTGCTAACCTAGGTAGGGTAAAATCAAAAGGTTTTGAGATAGAAGCTAGCTTCAACAAGCAGATCAATGCTTTTTGGAGAATATGGGGGAATGCGGCTTATTCGCGAAATACCAACAAAATCATTAATCGGGATGATGCCCCCCTCCAGGCTGACTATCTGAAACAAGCAGGTTACCCTATTGGGCAAACTCGTACCCTGGTAGGAGCAGGTTTTTATAACAACTGGGATGAAGTGTACGCGTCGGTACCGACCGAAACGAACGATTTGGATAAGCTTCCCGGCTACTTTAATTTGATTGACTTTAATGGGGACGGCGTAATCAAGTCGGCCGAAGATGTTGTGCCCTGGGGTTATTCGGGCATACCCCAAAATACTGGAACCATAACCCTTGGTGCGAATCGGGGTGGACTAGGCTTCTCAGTTCAGCTCTACGGTGTTTCCAATGCCAACCGGGTCATTTCATTTAACAATTTCCAGAACGACACCGATATTGTTTTCGGTCACGTAAGGGATTACTGGTCGAAAGACAATCCCAATGCATCGTCCTTTTTACCTCGGTGGAAAACTCAAGCCGAAAACGTAGGGCATTACTATGTCTATGATGCTTCTTTCCTACGACTACGAAACGCAGAAATATTCTATTCCTTCGACAATACCGAATTTCTTAAGAAAAGGAATATTTCCAATATGCGGATTTTCTTGAACGGTACGAACCTGTTTTTCTGGTCGAAGTTGCCCGATGACAGAGAGTCTACTTATTCCGGTGGAAGCGCTACTCAGGGAGCTTATCCTACCATGAGACGTGTCAGCCTGGGCATCGATTTTTCATTTTAGTCAAGACCTAATCAGTATATGAATAAGTTTAGATTTTTATCTCAAAAAATCTTCGCCGTCGTCCTAGTGGCTCTCATTTTGCCCCTTAACTCCTGCGAAGATTATCTGGACAAAGCCCCTCAAGCGGACATCAGCGAAAAGGATGCTTTTGGAAACTTCCGAAGCTTCCAAGGTTTCGTAGAAGAAATGTATAACTGCATCATGGACCCTAATAAAGGGGGGGCCTGGAACCGTTATCTGTTCGCCGATGAAACGCTGAATAACAAACCATATCCCTTTGACGATGGGAACTATTGGTCGAATGAAACCTACTTTTTTGGCCAATCGGTAAACACTACCGACAACAACCCTAGAACCAAAAGGATTTGGGAATACGCCTGGTACGCCATTCGGAAAGCCAATCTGGCCTTGGAGAAAATTGATGAACCTGGACTGTTCGAAGGGAGTGAGGAAGAGAAAAACCATATCAAAGGTCAGGCGCTCTTCTTTAGGGGATGGTTCTACTTTGAAATTTGTAGGTACTGGGGAGGAATGCCTTATATCGACCGGGTACTTAGCCCTTCGGAAGAACTAACCACGGAAGAATTTCGGAGACTCAATTTCAGGGAAACCGCTTTGCGCATGGCTCAGGATTTCCGTGCGGCCGCCGATATTCTCCCCAACCACTGGGATGAATCGGGACCGGGACAGGCTACCAGAGGGCATAACCGTGACCGCATCAATAAATTCCACGCCCTAGGCTATTTGGGCAAAGCGCTTCTTTATGCCGCTAGCCCAATGATCAATGAGGAAGCTACGGGTTCATCGAACTTCGACCCCGAACTGTCTCGCCAGGCGGCCGAAGCCTTTGGTGAACTACTGAAATTGGCTGATGAAACGGGTATTTATAAACTCCAAAGTTGGAGCAGCTGGACCGACAATTTTTGGAGAAGAAACAATGAAAGACCGGGAGGAACGGAATGTATTATGGTTCCGACCATCTACGACCGTGGGCGGGTCCGCTGGTCGACATTGGGAGCCACTGTGCCCAGCTCTTTCGGCTTAAACAGCGGTTCGGATGCCGACGTGCCTGCTCATAGCTTTACGAAAAATTACGGCATGGCCAATGGATTACCCATCGACGATCCAGCCTCCGGTTTCGATCCTAATGATCCCTGGACAGGTCGTGAGCCTCGTTTCTACATGGATATTGCCGTGGATGGGGATCATATTCACAACTCACCCGGACCGGATCAATATGCTCAGTTGTATAACGGCGGCTATCATCGCTCCCAAATTAATCCACCTAGCGTGACCGGTTACTATCACAAGAGATATTCGCCCATTGGTCCCGATTTTACGACGGCAGTGGCAAATGGATTGCAAGCCTATATACCCTATCTACGGTTGGCAGATATCTACCTCATGTATGCAGAAGCGGTAAATTTTTCACCCGGTGGAGGCCCCAAGGCAACGGCGTCAAACTACAACATGACTGCGGAAGAAGCAGTAAATATCATTCGGAACCGCGCTCAATTGCCCGATTTGGATCCCAAATTCACGGCTTCACAAGATGTATTTTTTGAGGAAATTATTCGGGAAAGAGCGGTTGAATTGGCCTTCGAAGGAGCTAGATTCTGTGATCTCCGTCGCTGGAACCTCAATGGAGACCCCCGCTTCCTTGAAAAAACTGCCATCGACTTTGATCGTGGACCCAACGGTAAACCGACCAATATCCGCGAACGCGTCGTCGTAACCCGTAAGGTAGAGAAAAAGCACAATTGGCTACCAATCCAAGTGAAATTCACACGAATGTTTAAGGATTTCCCGCAAAATCCAGGGTGGTAAAAATTACTTTAAAATGACACGAATGAAAAATGCAAAATACCTGCTATGGCTGGCAATAGGACTTCCGACGAGCGTATTTGCGCAAATCGATACCTCCTATGTAAGCGATAGCTTTGAAGAAAATACGAAAGTCCAGGTCGCCTTCGGTACGAAAGAAAAGGATGAAATCACCGGGTCGATCACTCATTTGGACATGCGTGCCACCCAGACCGACTACCACATCAACATGAGTAGCTTTCTGACAGGGCGAACGCTGGGTTTGCTCGGGAGCAATAATATTCGCGGTACCGGTGTTGGCATTGACATAGCTAACCTTACTGGCAGTGGATTTTTATCCGGAAACGCGCTCTATATTGTTGACGGACTTCCGCGCGACATCGAAGGATTAAGAATTAGTGAAATCGAAAGTATTTCAGTTCTAAAAGATGCAAATGCTGCAGCGCTATACGGGAGTGCAGCCGTAAATGGAGTGATCATGATCACGACGAAACGCGGTAAAGCAGGAAAACCATCGGCTTCCGTATCGGTGAATACCGGTATCTCCAAGCCTCAAGCACTCCCCGAATACCTCGGCTCTGCTGAATATATGGAATACTTCAATCAAGCAAGGATTAACGATGGTCTCTCCCCCCAGTTTTCGGAGCAAATGATTGAAAACCATCGGAATGGAAATCCCTATCGCTATCCCGATATCGACTATTATTCTTCCGATTACCTGAGACCTTTCAAAGCTTATCACGATGTGGTAACCGAATTCTCGGGTGGTGATGAAAATGCGCGGTTCTATACCAACTTAGGATGGAATTCTACCGGAGGTTTATTGAATTTCGGAGAAGCCAAAAACGCGAGAAATGACGTTTTTAACGTCAGAGGAAACGTTGACTTGAAAGTAAATTCTTGGATCAATACCTCCATCGATGCAGCAGCTATCTTCGGAAGAAACAAAGGAGCCAGAGGGAATTTCTGGAATGCGGCAGCCAATAACCGGCCTTACGAATTCGCTCCGTTGATACCGTTCGATTTAATCGACCCTGAAAACCCACTGTTGCTAGGCCGAAAAAACGATGTCGACGGAAAATATCTGCTTGGAGGAACCAGTGCTTTCCTGACCAACCCCATAGCAGACTCCTACTCGGGAGGGGTGTATGAGCGAATCAGTCGAAAATTTACGTTCAATAACCGTGTGAATTTTGACCTGAATCAATACATCACCGGGCTCTCGGCTCATACGAACATTAGCTTCGACTACTACACAGCCTACGATCAAACCATTGCCAATCAATATTCGGTTTATACGCCAACGTGGGCATCCAATGAGGATCGCATCATCCAGTTAACCCAACACAACCTCGACGCCCGTCCAGGAACTCAGGTGGTGGGGAATACCACCTTCAAAAGAAGATTTGGGTTTTACGGTCTTTTAAATTACGATCGGAACATTGCACCCCTTCATCGAATCAGTGGTAAGCTCACTGCTTTTGGAAATCTCTATAAACAACAAGGTGATTTTCAGGGGGTCAAACAAGCGCACTTGGGAATACAATTGGGGTATAGCTACGCAAATCGATATGTGGTGGACTTCAGTGGGGCTGTTGTCAATTCAACCAAGTTACCCGAAAATAACCGCGTTGGATTTTCCCCCACCCTTGGTCTCGCTTGGATCATCTCAAACGAAGATTTTCTATCAGGCAATGCTACCATCGACTACTTG
>JBAYRB010000179.1:0-5973 GCA_041676905.1 Spirosomataceae bacterium | reverse complement strand
TATAAAGTAGTTTGCGTAGCAACTTCAAATGTTTGCAAACGATTTACAGGACGCCCATTTTCATCAAACACAGTGACGTACACCCTTCCATCCAGTAGTCCAATGTCCTTATATTCGTCGGAAATCAAGAACTCCGCAACTGCTTTCCCTTGGGCGTCGGTAACTCCTTGCTTTTTAACTCGTTCAAATCGCTCCTCTACGGGGATATCAAAAGTATATTCGCGGTATGCCTGTGCTTTAAATTGCTTTTTTCTCAGTTGCAATTCCATTTCATAGGAACGGTTGGAAGCGGGTGGACCAAAAAGGTTGGTGGCGACGGTTTCGATTCTGATTTTTTCCCCTCTGAAATATCGAGTTTTCCCCTCCTTCAACTCTACCTTAATCCGGTCAGGGATAAATTCTTCGACATTTACCGCCGTGCTACCGAGTAATATGTCATTTACATTGTACATTTCCAACGTATATCGCCCGGTTAGCGAGGCTTCGGGCAGGTCTACCGATATCTCGATTGCCCCCTGTGCATCCGTTTCTTTCAACCAGCTTCCAAACGACTGTCCGTTGGGTGAAACCAGCTTAAGTTTTATGGGAAAATCGGACTGGACTTTCCAGTCGTCACTGCGTACGACTGAAACGAAATTCAACGTTTCACCCGGCCTGTATACGTCCCTTTCACTATAGATATATGCTTCGATTCCAATTGGATTTTTTCGCGCTCCCTCCACTTCAAAACGGGAGGTCTCGACCAGGGCATCCTGAATAAAAACATAATTAAAGTCATCTTCCAGATGGGCGGTTACCATGCCCAATTTGAAACCTGGTGCTAACTCGCTTATATCGTTGACCCTTGCTATTCCGTCGGCACCTGTTTTTAGGGTATGCATTCGCTGGTTGTTGGTACTGATAAGATTGATCTCTACATTTTTCAAGGGTTTAGCTTCATGGATGGAGTTGGCCATAATCCACACGTCATTCTTACCTTGTTTAACGATAAGTCCGATATCTGAAATGGCAACCAGTTTATGCGCGGCCAAATACATTGCATCGGCTGAGGCTACACTTACTAAATAAACGCCTTTTTTTACCGAGCCATAGGTTTCGGGGATGGCTAAATTCAAGGCTTTTTCCGGGCCTCTTCCCGGTAGATCGTCGGTTCTAACTTTTTTGTTTACGAGTATGTCACTATAGAGTTGACTGTAATCCTCCCAATAATTGAAGGTCCCATCGGGCATCCAAACACCCCCAACTTCAGAATAATTTTCGTAGCGTCGATTGGCTAAATAATGTAGGATATTGTTTTCATAAATTTTGGATATCTGTACTTGCACAGTTGGAATATTGGTAATACGAACGCCGATATTCCGTTGACCCCGCCCGCTCAGATATACCGATTTACTGGATAAAAATTGAATTGACTCGGGCATTTTCCCGAAATAGAAATCTTGCGAAATCTCTTCCTCCAAGGTATGGCCTAGCACACCTTTCAAGCTGGGTAGAATTGTCAGTACATACGTTTCACTTTCTAAGAAATCAGCCTGAACACTAAAACCACCCTCTTCCTCAACAACCGTGAACGGTAGCTGCGGGTGTATTTTAATACTTTGGGCTATCAAATCAGGGATAATTTGTTGTGAAGTAAACACCCGCATCCGCCCTTTGTTGTTATAAAAATCGGTGAAAACTTCTTCGACTTTTAATTTATTTGACGAAGGAATGACGAGTTCTTTCTCAATTATTGCCTGAGATATTTGAGATGAGTTTTCAATTTTCACCCCGGGGTCGAGGACGAGTTTTATTGCCTTATCAGAAGCATCCGTCAATCCTTGTCCCAATGAAATAATTACCGAATGGGTGGAATTACTGGGTAAGTAATGGTGCTCTATAACACGACTACCCATTAAAAATTTCAATCGATCACGAACTGTGTTTTCCTCTACAGGGTAATTAAATTGTACCCTTACCCGCGGCTCCGGTCTTCCCTGTTCGCCAATTTCCCACCAACTTCTAACGCTGTTCAATTCGAGAAAGGGGGTATGAAATCGCAAGGGTTCGCGATGGATTTTAAAGGCTTTATTTTGGGTGGCATGAATTACTATGGCCTCAGTTAATTTGGCCTGATAATTCGTTGCGGGTAATAGGGAAGCCGCTGGAGAGAACACTAGTTCATTGGGTGCCGTCCATTTGAATTTACCCGGTATAGCCGGCTCGAATGTAACATATTGCGTGGAATCCCATTGGTCCAATTGATTCTCAGGCCAGACAGAATGATTGAAGGTAAATACTAGATTTTGAAGGGTTGAGACTTCATCCGAAAAATTTTTCCCGATTACCTTCACCTCATTTCGATCGGTGCAACCGGTGTTCAGTAAAAGTGAAAATAGAAGGGAAATCCTGAAGCAACAATACAGTGGTGAAAATAAAGCCACAACTATTTTGTAGGCTCCTTTTAATGGTCGGTAGGCGATCGAATTCGTTGTATTAAGAGTATTCATATTTATAGTCCCAATTAAATAGGAAACGTAAAGAAAGGGTAACGGTATAGATCTATGGTGTGTGATTGTCGACCTTTTCCCTGAATTCGTCGTCCTATTTACCTTTTTATGTTAAAAAGTTTTGATACATTTGAAGTAACCGAATTTACGATTTCTAGGTTATTAACGACCATTAGTTAAATGAAAATAAAAAACATCCTACTATTTAATTGCATTTTAGCCCTTAATTTCACTTTTGCTCAAAACGCGCCTACCGATGCCTCTTCAGCAGGCCGAGCATTCTTGACCGGGTTAACGGAAGAAAATACGCAAGTATTGAATACGGTGATTGGGAATGACTTTAGGTTATTAAGTTTTGATGGGCAAATGATCGATGCGGGAACCTTACTCGAAGGCATTTCTGGGGGTCATGTGGTCATTGAATCCGGGAATATCTATAATCATTATACTCGTCATTTTCAGGATACGGGTGTGGTTACAGGGATCTGGGATGTGAGGGGGTCGATAGAGGGGCAATCGTTTAGCAATCGTCTTGTTTATACGTTAGTCGTTGTGAAACAAGGCGGATTATGGAAGGTAGTTTCCGTACAATTCACACCGTCCTAATTAGGTTCCTTACGGGTGGGAGCACTTCTCTGAAATGAGAATAAATGTATGATGATACCTTGTGAAAAGTTTCGGTAAGTCAAATGCGTCTATTTCCTTTTTTGATAACCACGACAATCACGGTTGGTTTAGTTTATCTACTGAATAATCCTATTGGCAATAAAATTCCCATGGCCTTGGGGGCCTTTGTAAGTCCCCAGCACGGATTTTGGCAAAATGCGGAGCCTATCAACCATGATTTCAACGATACGTTGTCGATACCGGGGCTGCGCGATCGGGTAGCCATTTATCTGGATGATCGTCTAGTTCCCCATATTTTCGCACAAAACGATGAAGATCTATACGCAGCCCAGGGATATATCCATGCCAAGTTCAGGTTTTTTCAAATGGATTTACAGACCCGAGCAGCTGCGGGAAGAGCCAGTGAGATTGCAGGCCCTTCAGCCGTAAATTTTGACCGATCTCAACGTCGTTTGGGGATGGTTTACGCCGCTGAACGTGCTTTGGAAGAAATGGAAAAAGATACCCTTCTTAAAAAGGTGTACGATGCTTATACGAGAGGTGTCAATGCATATGTTTCGTCTTTAAAGCCAGAGGAATGGCCTGTCGAATACAAAATATTAAATATCTCACCCGAGCCATGGAGCAATCTTCGCACCGCGCTGCTCCTGAAAATGATGGCCAAAATGCTTACGGGAGGAACAGAAAATGACTTGGCCTATACGAACGCTAAAGCGATCTTTACCCCCGAAGAATTCGATCAATTGTATCAACGGGTTCCGGATTCGCTGAGTCCAATTGTACCGAAAGGAACGCCTTTTGCTCGTCCGGCTATACAACCCGTCATTCCAGCATCGGCTGATTCTCTGTATTTCAACCCTAAAAAACAGGTTGCTTACAATCAGACGGATAAACCCAATCCGAATAACGGTAGCAATAACTGGGTCATGGGGGGAAGTCGAACTAAAAGCGGTGCGCCCATTCTGGCAAACGATCCCCATTTAGAATTATCGCTTCCGTCGATATGGTTCGAACTTCAGTTAACCGATAACACGGGTACGACCTATGGCGCTAGTTTACCTGGAAGCCCTTTTGTCATTATCGGTTTCAATGATCATATCGCTTGGGGGATAACGAATGCTCAACGCGATGTCAAAGATTATTATGAAATTAAATTCAGGGATGGTAAGAAAGACGCATATTGGTATAAAGGTGAATGGACCCCTACCCAATTGCGGTTGGAAGAAATAAAGGTAAAGGGTGGCAAACCGATTATTGATACGGTTGCATACACCGTTTTCGGACCTGTGATGTACGAATCATCCTTTTCCAACCCAACGACCCATCACGAAAACCTGGCCGTACGATGGACCGCACACGATCCTTCCAATGAGGGGCGAACCTTTTATAAATTGAACCGGGCCAAAAATTACAGAGATTATGTGGACGCATTGAAATCGTTTACTTCACCAGGCCAAAACTTCATCTTTGCTTCCAAATCAGGCGATATAGCCATATGGCAACAAGGGAAATTCCCAGCGCGATGGCACAAACAGGGCATTTTTGTAATGCCTGGGGAAGATGACTCCTATCGTTGGCAAGGTTTTATCCCACAAAACGAAAACCCTCATAGTTTGAATCCAGCACGAGGTTTCCTTCAAAGCGCCAATCAAAGACCTGTCGATGCGACGTACCCCTATTATATTCCGGGATCTTATATAACACCCCGTGGAATATCGATAGAACAAAAATTAGCGGCAATGAACGGGATTGAAGTGGACGATATGCGTCGATTACTCAATGACTACGACAATGTGACTGGTAGAGCGCTGCAGCCCGTATTTTTAAAATACACGCGGGAAAACGACCTAAATGCCGATGCGAAGCGTTTTCTGCAAATTTTCAAGGATTGGGACGGACAAGCAAATCCAGAATCAAAAGGACAAACCGTGTACCAGGTATGGATGGATAGTTTAAAAACGACCATTTGGAATGATGAACTCCATCAGGTGAGCCCAGCCGCACCCATGCCCGATGAACAAATTCTCACCGAAATGTTGCTACGGGACACCGCTTCTGTTTTCTACGATGATATCAACACACCGAAAAAAGAAGGATTAGCGGACGTTTTAACCACGGCATTGAACAAGGCTTCGTTGAAGCTCGCAGAGGCCGAAAAAAACAATAAACTGGAATGGGCTAAGTTTAAGAATCCTTCCATTTTTCATTTACTCAAGGATGCGGTCCCCTCTTTTGCTCGTCGTGGGTTGCCTGTTGGTGGGTATGGGAATATTATCAACGCTATCACGGTAAGTCATGGTCCTAGTTGGCGAATGATAGTACATTTAACGCAGGAAACCGAAGCCTACGCCGTATACCCAGCGGGTCAAAGTGGAAACCCCGGAAGTCCTTATTACGATAATTTTATAGACACCTGGACGAAGGGTGAAATGTATAAACTATTGATTATGAAACCGGGTGATGTCACACATGATAGGATCAAGTGGAAAATAACCCTCTCGCCCGAAGATTAAGGAAGGGATTAATCAACAGTTACCTACTATATATATAAGGTATAACATGAAGACATTGATTGCGATCATTTTAACCGCTATATTTTCTCTTGTATTGGGGATATACTTTCCTTGGTGGTCCATCGCTATTGCTGCCTTTGGAATCTCCCTAGCCGTCAGTCAAAACTCATTAGCAGCTTTTTCCTCGGGTTTTTTGGGTGTTTTCATTGCTTGGGGACTCTATTCTTTTTGGATAGACCGAGCGAATGAATCCATCCTTTCGACACGGATAGCCGACCTTCTTCCACTTGGGGGGAATCCAGGCTTTTTAATTTTATTTACAGCGGTGCTGGGTGGGCTTATCG
>JBAYRB010000178.1:0-5975 GCA_041676905.1 Spirosomataceae bacterium | reverse complement strand
AATTGGTATCCTATTTCCCGACTAAGAATAAAGGCACGTTGATTTTCCGAAAGCCTTTTGTTTAACAACAATAAATTATACCCTTTTTTGGGTACCATCAGGGAACGCACGTCTTCTAATTCCGGGCGATTTCGATCGTCTAAGGTTTCAATCCGATAATTATATTCATTTTCAAGCAGAGCACTCAAGAGGGTAATAGAGGGCAATTCTTGCTCCGGGATCCCCTTTTCACTTAAAAATCGTTCAGCCTGTAATTCCAACTCTTCAAAATAGTTGTCATACATTTCCTGATAGGTACGCAAGGCTGAAAAATAGAATTGCTCCACCGACATGTTATAGTTTCGGGCAATTTCAATCAAGGTACCTATAAAGGCACTCGTTTTGGTGGGCGCTTCCGAAAGTAATTGGAGCAAGGTGGCGGGATCAATGCCGAATAATTCCAAGGGAAGTTCGGTCAAGATGGCCGAGTCCAACAACTCCGTGATAGGCTCTAAACGTTTGCTTAATTTGGGCGACTTCAACTCTTCCGGTGTAACCTCCAACACCCTAGCCAAAGCCTTAATTTTATCGGGTTTGGGATACTTCTTCCCTTTTTCTATTTCATTAATATAGGAAACAGATAAGCCCGATTTAATGGATAACTCACTAAGTGACAGTTTCTTGTCGATGCGTAGCTGTTTGAGTTTTAATCCAAACAGTAATCGTGTGTTTTCAGGTTTTATTGCCAAAGTAAAATAGACTGGGTTGATTGTAAAACTAGGAGTTTTAAAGGGCAAAATAAAGGGCTGACCCGATAATTTTGAGTCAGCCCCCTAGCAAACGATATCGTAGAAAGCTATTTGATTCGCTTATAGGCTTCCCGGAAATAGGCGGCACTTTGCGCTACTTCAGGAGCACTGTTTTCCCAGTTATGCTCATATTCAGCTGAAATAGGGCCTTTGAACTTTTGACGTTTCATTTCAGCAATCGCTTCGTCTACCTTGCTCTGACCACCTCCCCAAACAACGTCATGATATTTACCCGCTTGTGGGCTAGGAACAACGTCTTTGAAATGAAAGGAGACAATTCTGCCTTCCAGGCTTTTCATCGCTTCAACGGGGTCGATTCCCGAGCGGACGTAATGACCTAAGTCGATACAGGCGCCCACGTAAGGACTATTACCTATGTATTTAGCCACCGAATCGGGATGCCAATAGCGAGACGGCTTTGGGTGATTGTGGATGCCCAATTTGATCTTATATTTTTCCGCCAATGGGATCAGGTAGGCAAATTGCGCTGGTTGAGGCTCGGTATTGATAACCTTTATTCCCAAATCTTTGGCAAATTCGAATAGCTGAATCCACTCTGCTTCGTCTTTGGCATTGATTACACCGAATGCATTCACCGAGATACCGTATTTCTTAAATAAGTTTTTCAGTTTTTGACGGTTTTCAGCACTCATTTTGAAATCAACTTTTCCGTCAATTCCCCCTCCAATGGTTTGTCCGCCATAAATTTCAATATTTTTCAATCCACAACTGTCGGTTTTTCGAAGGGCATCATCGAGTGTGAATAGTCGGAACGTATACGCTTGCGTACCTAACAACCAACCCGATTTGGCCTCGGGTGCTTTTTGTGAAAAGGCGTTCAGATTTATACAAAGGCCTAGAATTAGTAAGTATTTCAGTTTTTGCATCGATGTACAGAATTGAATGAAACGAAAGAGGCAAATGTAGCAATTAAGCATTGATTAATCTCAACCCGCCGAAGAATTATACAGTTTGGCGGATAAGCCCTAGGGTTGTACCCATTTTTTATGGCGTGACTTAAAATAAAAGGCCGATAGTAGGGTCAATGCGATACCTACTATCGAAACGTAATACACCATGTGGATGTAAAATTCACTCCACGAGATTTCTACGTGGACGAAATTTCGGAAAAGTAGAACGGCATCACTTCCTATATAGGCTACAGAGTCGGCCAAATACACAATGAAGGCTGCATTACCTGCATATTTAAAAGCCGCAATCAAACGCTCAAATAACATGCAGTTGAAGGGAACATACACCAGGTACAGACCCATACCAGTCAGCGTAATCCACCAAAAACGGGATAAATGGGTCTGGGTAAAAAGCCACGTAGAGGTCAGGCATACCAAACATCCGATAATGATGAGTCCATGATTGACCAGCAAGGCGGTTAGATTGTCTTTCACCAAGATCAATAAACTCATTACCACCAACACAAAAAGAGAGGCAGGGATCTCCGATAAGGTATAAATAGCCGACTGTCCGCCTAACCCTAATTCTTCCCAAATATTTGCGGCAAAATTACTGCGGTAATCGCGTAGGGTTGTGAAGAGGAGGTAGGTGGTCAGTAGAAGTATAAGTCCAGGGAGGAAGCTCTTCATAAATTGGCGGCGGGCATCCCGACTCATAGGCACCCTTTCGGTTCGTAAATCCTTGTCGATTTGATCGGGTCGTTGGATGCGGCGGAGCAGCGCAATGCCGATTAACAGCGGGATATAGAAAATAACCCCCGTAGCAAAGGGCATCCACCAGTGACTTATTTCCCATTCGACTAATAGATAGCGCCCTACGGATTGCGTAAAACCTGCGGCAAAAATAAAGCTGGTGGTAAGCATCGCTCCAAGTAATTCGGTCGTCCGGCGACCTTCCAGATAACTGAGCATGATACCGTAAATGACTCCCAAGGGAAATCCATTGACCACAAATAAGATAAGGTTATAGGGCGAAGGAAGCAGCGCAAAAAGTAGGAGTGAAAGTAATGCGACGGTCAGAAGGCGGGTCAAAACCCGTTCTCGCTGATCCGGAGAAAGTTCACCGATGAACTTTATCCCGTAAAATTTGGCCGCCGTATAACCGGCTGTTTGGGCTAGAACCATCCATATTTTATAATCGATGGCAAGAAACGACAACCCCTGGTAGGTTGCTGCAGTAAATGGTTTTCGTAACCCCATCGTACAGGTGTACACCAAAAACACAACGCTTCCTGTAAATAAGGTGTTTTTCCATTCAATGGAAGAGCTTTGTTTGGAATGGAACATAGAAGATGCAGGCCAATAAGTGTTCTATAAAGAGTAAGCCAAGCCTTAATTCTAATCCTGGTGGATTTGAAATTTCATTTTGATAACCCATTTCTATCCAGAAGCGCCTTTTCAAAAAATGGTTACTTTTGCCAGTATACTACCAAACTTCCCAACAAATGGATATTTCATTGCCCGACGCAACCGATCCTAATTTAGAAATAAGTTACGAGTCAATCTTTCAAAGTATAGAATCCTTGGTGGAGGGGGAAAGCGACTTGATCGCCTGTCTGAGCAATATTACAGCGGTACTCAAAGAATATAAACGATTTTGGTGGGTTGGTTTTTATTTGGTCAAAGAAGGGGAGTTGGTGTTAGGACCCTTCCAAGGACCGGTCGCCTGTACGCGTATTCCCTTTCATAAAGGCGTATGTGGGGCTGCCTATTCCCGGCGGCAAACCATTGTGGTCGACGAAGTAGATCAGTTTCCAGGCCATATCGCCTGCAGTGCCAATTCCAAATCAGAGTTGGTAGTACCCATATTTCATCGCAATCGTACCGTGGCCATGGTCTTGGATATCGACAGCGAAATCCCAGCCCGTTTCAAGCCCGAGGATGTTTATTGGATGGAGCGATTGGCGAGGCTTTTAGAGCGGAAACTTTAGTTGGGAATCGATTACTATCCCAGAAGTAAAATTACCCTAAACAGACCTGAAGATAAAATCTTTTGGGCTTAAAATCCCGTGTAAAGTACGAAATAACGCCCTTTTAGGGGAGAAATGTTTCGACTCTCAACCATTCTACACATCGCCCAAACCATTCCTCATAACCCGGATAGGTTAAAAATCCATGTTCCCCTCGCGAATAGATATGTAAGGCTGCAGGCACCTTGTTTCGCCTTAATGCTTGGTAAAACGAAATGCTATTTTCCACCGGAACCACCGTATCATTTCCTGAGTGGATTAAGAACGTAGGTGGGGTTTCGGCCGTAACATGGAGTTCATTGGAAAACGTTAGTACCTTCAAGATGGGAGCATTCTTCCCCAGTAGGTTATCCCGAGAACCAGTATGCCCGAATTCCTCCCGAAAACTGATCACTGGATTGACTAAAATTAAAAAATCTGGTCGTGCGCTGGGACTATCCGGCTTCACGGGAGGGAGGTAATCGTAATGCGTACCTGCCGTAGCTGCCAGGTGCCCACCCGCAGAAAATCCCATCAAACCAATTTGATTGGGATTGATTCCCCATTTGGAGGCATTTTTTCGGACGAGGCGAATCGCTTCAAGGGCGTCTTGCAGGGGCCCAATACTTCGGTCGACCATCGTCTCATCACTAGGGAGACGATATTTGAGTACAAAAGCAGCTATGCCGAGTTTATTGAATGCCCTTGCTACATCCGAACCTTCACGTTTGGTGAGTAATACTCCATAACCGCCTCCCGGACAAATTACCACGGCAGTACCATTGGCTTTACCTTTCTCGGGTAAGAAGACATTGAGGGTTGGATAGGACACTTTGTAGGCCAAACTATCCACCTGAGCATTGGCCTTTATTTCTTCTTTGATTGCATGAGGTTTGGAATTGGGTATGTTGCCTTCATACAACGGAATTTGACGTTGTGCGAGTACGAAAGGGGTTGGTGCCCATAGTAAAAATAGTATCCTGAATAGGTTTTTCATGGGTATTTTCTAATGCTTTGTAAGGGATTATTTTAATGAGAGAATATACCGGGTCATTGACTCCGCTTCTTCCGTAGTCAATCCTGGATGAGGCGTCATCGGTATGTCGCCCCAGTTACCAGCTCCTCCTTTGATGATCTTTTCTACGAGTTGGGGGACGTCGGCTTCCTTGTACCTTTTGGCGATTTCGGAATAAGCGGGTCCGACCAACTTTACGTCAATTTGGTGGCAGGCAATACAATCGGACTTTTCGATAAGGGTTTTTCCGGATAACACCGGTGCTTCTTGGGGTTGAGAAAGGAGGGCGTTGCGGGTTTCCCTGAAATTTTGGACCACTTTACTGTTTTTAAGTTCGTCGTAGTCGTTATCGGTCAGCACTTTCCAGCCGTAAATCGACTGTTTAGGATCTGCTCGAATAAAGACCGATACGGCTAAGTCCTTTTCATCGGCCAGCGAACCAAGCAACCAGGCTGCCTTGTCAGGTTCGTGAGCAAGGAAATCCGGATTTTTCTTAAACATTTCCCACCAGATCGGTTTACGAAGTTTGAAAGTTTCTTTTAGTACATAATCCATATAGTAGTCCCTGGGCAATTGGGTAGCCTCCAGCATTGCATTAAGCGCTTTTTCTGATTGAAAATGACTAAGCGAAATCAGGGCTTGTAGCCGGACTTTCATAGATGGGTCTTTCGAAAGTGCGATGAGTTTGTCTTCTGCATCTTTGATCTTATCCCGCCAGTAGAAAAGAACTCGGGTAGCAGCAGTGCGGATACTTTCTTTATCACTTTGTAAGAGGTGGTTCAGAAGTTTTATGTTGGGTTGATGAAATTGCTGATAGACCCAAAGCGCTTCCAATTGATGTTGTTCGTAAAATGGGTCGTTAGCATCCAGGTTGGATACCCAATTGGCCAGGGCAGGAATTACCTCTGAGGCTTCCATCTGGCGCAATTGCGTCCGGACCCGGTAGCGCGTGCGGTCTTCGTATGCCTTTAGTTGATCGAGCAGGGTGTCGAGGGGAAGTTGAGTCAAGTCGACGGGTTGCAATTTCGCTTTAGGGGCATAGGTAATTCGCCAAATTCTCCCGTGGGTGTGATCCCGAAGCGGGTCCCGCAGTGCGCGTTCACCATGATTGATAATGGGATTGTACCAATCTACCACGTAAAGAGCCCCATCGGGGCCAAACTGCAAGTCAACCGGCCGGAAATTAGGATCCTTTGATTGAAGTAAAGGGGGCAGCTCCTGTCCCACGATACCGCTACCGCTTTCTAAGATT
>JBAYRB010000177.1:0-5991 GCA_041676905.1 Spirosomataceae bacterium | reverse complement strand
TAATATCGGTCTGAGAAGGAATTTCGAACATAGCATCGGTCATAATCGATTCGCAAATCGACCGTAAACCTCTGGCGCCCAATTTGTAAGCAACGGCCTGTTCTACGATATAGTCGAGCACCTCATCTTCAAAATGAATTTCAACGCCTTCCATGGCAAAAAGCTTTTTATACTGCTTGATGAGGGCATTTTTGGGTTCGGTAAGAATTTGCCTCAAGGCATCCGCATCGAGCGGATTCAAGTAGGTAAGCACCGGCAAACGGCCTATCAACTCAGGGATCAGACCAAAAGATTTTAGATCCTGGGCGGAGATGTATCGCATTAAATTTTCCTTATCGAAAATTTCGATAATGCGGGAATCGTTGCTAAAGCCAATGGGTCGCGTATTGATCCGCTTTGCGATATGCCGATCAATTCCTACAAATGCTCCCCCACAGATAAAAAGTATGTTTTCGGTATTGATGGCGATCATCTTTTGATCCGGGTGCTTTCTACCACCCTGAGGAGGAACGTTTACGATTGACCCCTCCAAAAGTTTCAACAATGCCTGTTGAACGCCCTCGCCGCTAACGTCGCGGGTGATCGACGGATTGTCACTTTTACGAGCGATCTTATCAATTTCGTCAATATAAACGATACCTCTTTCGGCTCTTTCTACGTCAAAATCGGCGGCTTGCAATAATCGAGTTAGAATGGTCTCCACATCTTCGCCTACATAACCAGCCTCTGTCACGGTAGTTGCATCCGCTACGCAGAATGGGACTTCTAGGATTCGGGCTAAGGTCTTAGCCAGGTAGGTTTTCCCCGTACCAGTCTCACCCGCCATGATGATGTTCGATTTTTCGATCATCACATCGTCATCCTCCATGCGTTGGGTCAGGCGCTTATAATGGTTATAAACGGCCACCGACAGCGACCTTTTAGCCTCGTCCTGCCCGATCACATACTGATCCAAGAACTTTTTAATTTCCGCTGGTGGAATAAGGTTTATTTTCGGCAACTTTTTCTTACCTTTCTTATCTTCTTTTCTGCCGAATTCCTCCAGTACGACCTGATGCCCTTGTTCAATGCAGTTATTGCAAATATGTGCATCAATGCCGGACAAAAGCAGGTCTACTTCATTTTTACGTCGCCCGCAGAACGAGCATGTAACAGCTGCCATAATGTTAGTTCAGTTCGTTTATAATTACCATGGGAAGGTGTGGCAGGCATTCCATCAATGTCTCCGATCCTTATTTCTCAGGCACCTTATTTATTTACTATTTTTTTGCCGCAAAGGTCGCCTTTTTTCTAAGTTTTTGCAAATCCCTTCGGCTTGCCCGCCGGCGTCACAAGGGATTGAAGACGATTTATTTCTGTTGTTCTAAAGCTTTTGCCCTCTCCCAATAATCATCCATTTCCTGGAGTGTCATACTATGCAAATCGCGCCCATCGGCTTTGGATTGTTCTTCCAAAAATAGAAAGCGCTGAATAAATTTCCGGTTTGTTCTTTCCAAGGCCGTTTCCGGATTGATATCTAAGAAGCGCGCATAATTAACCAAGGAAAAAAGGAGGTCTCCGAATTCCGATTCAGCCGCTTGGGGATCAAGAGGTTTTTCGGTTTCCCGGTCAATTTGATCACGAAATTCGCTGAGCTCCTCATTCACTTTTTGCCAAACTTGGCTACGCTCCTCCCAATCAAAACCAGCGCCTTTTGCTTTTTCCTGAATGCGCATTGCCTTTACTAAGGCTGGCAGCGATTTCGGCACCCCCGCCAATACCGATTTCGACCCCTCTTTCAGCTTCAACTTTTCCCAATTTTGCTTTACCTGTTCTTCGTTGGTGACCTCCAGTGTCTGACCACTCTCATCTGGGTAAATATGGGGATGTCGCTTGATCAGTTTTTCGCAAATCGCAGTGAGTACATCGGCCATATCGAAAGCCTGTTTTTCGGAAGCAATACGAGCGTAAAATACGATATGGAGTAAAATATCACCCAGTTCCTTTTTTATTTCAGCCATATCCTCACTTAATATGGCATCTGAGAGCTCATACGTTTCTTCTATCGTCAAATGACGTAAACTTTCGGTGGTCTGTTTTCGATCCCAGGGACATTTTTCCCGGAGTTCATCCATGATATTTAAAAGGCGCTCAAACCCGGCCAATGCTTTTGTGCGATCTGAATTTGGTGTTACGTTCATCAATTCCACTGGATTTCATTAGGATAGCTCCGTACCTCCCTGTTCAACTATAAACTAAAGGCCTCCCTTATGAGTTCGAAATTCGTGTTAATTCGTACCCCAAATTACTGAAATAATTTTTAGGAGTGGCATCATCATACCGGTTCAGCCTGGGTTAAATATCGGGGATACCGAATCTTTACGCCCATCGAAAGTAGGTCCCCACCCTTGCTTCAGAAGGCTTTACCCGTTTTATCTCCTATAACAATTATTGGTCCCGAAGAGCCATGTATTCTGCGAGTAGAACCCAACAGTGCGCCTCACACTCCCAATGCATGTGAAAAATTGGGGATCGTGCGAGCTTGTAAAGCCATTTGCTTTCATAGGCCGTCAGCAGGCCAGCGATAAAAAACCAGAAATTATCAAACGTTTGCGCTGTATAGTGCTCCACTTCGATAGGTTTCGTTTTAACACCCAGCCGTAGTAGGGAAGTAGACAACAAAACTCGGTCCATGGGATGGAGGTTTTGCTCCAACAAATGCTGAGTGGTCTCGATTAATTCCGGTTTTATACGACGGAGCATCAAGGGATCGAAGGCTGCTATTAAACGTGCCACGTGATAAATGATTAACGCGGTACGAGGATATTGATGAGCACAACGGAAGGGTTCGGTCTTATAGCGGCCTGATTCGATAATGGAACGGATGTACAAAAGACTGTCGGAGTCGTGCTGATTGAAAGGCAGTCGGTAGTAATAAATGCAATAAAGTAGGTTACTCAACACGCAGGCATCCAGTTCGATATACATGTTTTTCCCGAACCAGGTGGAATAGGCGCGCAGTTCCCGGTACTCGGAATAGGTGTTTTTTGCCCATTTTCGGGTGCCATTCGCATGCAAGGTCAATTTTTCTTTCAACCAATGAAGATCTTCCCGGGTCGGATTGGTCGTTAGATAGACCATGGCTGTGTCGTCGACGTCATCGGGAATTCTGAAATGGTCGAAATATTTAAAAATATATCCGTTTGAAAAATGGTCCGTTGGCTTCGTTCGCCAGAAATTGTAGGTCTTCAGTCCGTCTTTATTTTGAAAAGCGGGGTAGTTCTGTAAAATTTTCTCCTTAATAGTTTCGATCTGGGCGAGTTGATCAGCCTCTTTTATAAAAGGTTTTAAATTTTGGAGGGTAAAAGCTGAGATAGCTGAAAAAAAGAGGTTCGTGTCAGGACGACGATATCCGATGAGTTTATTACTTCGATAGGAAGGAAACAAACCCGGGGGAAAATGACTTTCTCCCCCGGTCTGTATTGAAGCTATTTTTTTTAGAATATCCTCGATGCTCAAATCTAGAACTGCTTTCTCATTTCAAGATATTCAATTCGAGTGATTCCCTGCGTTTCGTTGGTAATTTGAATCACTACGGCAATGCGTGGTTCCTGATCGGTAGGTCTTTGCAATTTATTACCCACCGCTTTAATTTTAATCTGATCGTGGCTGATCTCTTCCTCCACTACCATGTCGATCGACAACGAGCGATTCCCTACTCTCTTCGCATCGCTGAGCACATAATTATTGATCAATTCCGCAATCGTCCCTTGATTGAATTTGTCTCTTATCTTGTAATCGATGTTAAAACTCGTATTCGATTTATTGGTTACTATCCAGTTATGGAAAGCGGTTTTGGCACCTTCGGGTAGTTCGGTAGCATAATTACCAGCGTAATCAAAGTCATTGGTATGTTCGTCTTCATCCAACAGGTTATGCACTTTTTGGAAACTGACCTGATCGGAACTACGTATGGCTTGATTATCTGAACCAATATAATCAATCGACGCTTCGATCCAGGCTGAACCGTCTTCCAGGCCTACCAAACGCCCGTTTCCGCTCAAACGAACCGAGGTTCCGGTTCCGGTTACCACTGTTTCATTAATAGTAAAAGACGAATCGCCATTGATAACTACGCTTTCCAAGAAATAAGCTTCTCGTTTTTTGGACTGGGCTCCCTGGTTGCCCAGATTATAAGTATCTTCAATGTAATACCCAATCCCTAGACGATTATTTGCTTTTCGCGTAACCACCCAAACGTAAAAAGAATTTCGGTTACCCTCCGAAGGATTGGTATAATAAACACCGACAAAGTCGTCGGCAAGATTAGGCCCTAACATGGAGCTTCTATCCTTACATCCAACGACGAGTAAAACAAGGAATAAAAAGAATAGCTTTTTCATAAGTGATATAGACAATAAAACACACCGATTTAAATCTTCCACAACCGGGTATGTGGGCCCCATTGTGCTAACTGAATAGAGTGGACTTTAAAAAAATGTGCCAGATAAAATCTGTTGAATCTGGAAACTAAATGGAGGTACCCCATGGTTCTATTATTGTTAATCCAAAATTCCGCACGTCGACCCTTCCGGTCACAACTTACAAGTATTATGAAATTTGCTACCAAAGCGATTCATGCAGGCTATGATCCCGACCCTGTAACGGGTGCTGTTATGCCCCCCATATACCAAACATCTACCTACGCTCAACGGTTACCCGGAGAACATAAGGGGTACGAATACACCCGAATGCAAAACCCTACGCGAACCTATCTGCAAAATGCCCTGGCACAATTGGAGGAAGGAGCCTCAGCGTATTGTTATTCAAGCGGGATGGCGGCCATTGATGCTGTCCTAAAACTTCTTCGCCCCGGCGATGAGGTCATAGCTTCCATAGACCTATATGGAGGAACATACCGCATGATGAAACAGATATTTGAGCCCTATGGTATCAACTTTCAATTCGTTGACCTGAAAGATGTTAAGGCTTTTGAGAACGCCATTTCCACCCCAACGAAAATGGTTTGGCTGGAAACACCTTCGAACCCTCTTCTGAGAATCACCGACATTCAAAAAATCAGCAGTATAGCCCATCAGCATCAAATACTGACGGTTGTTGACAGCACTTTTGCTTCTCCTTTTTTGGCCAATCCACTATCACAAGGTGCTGATATTGTGATGCATTCCGTCACGAAATATTTGGCAGGGCATTCAGACGTTCTCATGGGTGCTTTGGTCGTAAATGATGCGGAATTAGGTGAAAAACTGGCTTTTCAACAAAAGGCAACCGGCGCGGTCCCCGGCCCACAAGATTGTTTTCTAGTTCTAAGAGGACTGAAAACCTTGCATCTACGAATGAAACAACATTGTGAAAATGCAGCCCGTGTTGCCTCCTGGCTTGAAGCACATTCGAAAGTGGGTCGCGTTTATTATCCGGGTTTAAAATCACACCCCGAACATGAACTGGCTACTCGACAAATGAGAGGGTATGGGGGAATGGTTTCGTTTGAATTAGCCGCAGATACCGAAGAAGCTGCCATGCAGGTGATGGAGCGCATGCGACTGATCACGGTGGGAGAATCCTTGGGTGGAGTAGAATCCCTATGCGCTTACCCGCCTAAAATGAGTCATGCAAGCTATCCGGTTGAGGAAAGGCGTAAAATGGGAATACACAATTCTTTGATTCGTCTCAGTATAGGAGTTGAGGATATTGACGATATCATTGAGGATTTAGAGCAAGCGATTGGTTAGTGCAATGGTAAGACCTATCCTCCATAGAAATACCGTCCATCAACAGCATTTTGATGATCCCTATCTACAAAAAGCTCAGATTATTTGTATTGCCTGGCTGAACGGACAAGATGTTTTTACCCTCCATACATCGGGTTCAACAGGCCATCCAAAACCAATCCAAGTTACCAATAAGCAATTGAAAGCCAGTGTCTATGCGACGGCAAAAGCACTATCATTAAAAGAAGGTACTAGGGCATTAGCCTGTTTAAACATTGAT
>JBAYRB010000176.1:0-6003 GCA_041676905.1 Spirosomataceae bacterium | reverse complement strand
CGGCCTCGATTTGGGGTCAGGGTTTACATCAGATATCTACACACCCAATGTAAACTATTATCAAAATCTAACTTTCGGTTCATTTCGGTACATTGGCATTGGCTGGTCTGGGCGCTTATCAGGGAATATCGTGGGAGGAAATCCTGTACTGAATACCCTGGGAAATCCACGGGAAGAAGATGAAATAAGCCTAAAGAAAGCTGTCGTCTACAATGCCGCTTTCGGGTTTACCATCAATTTTGATTTCGACCATGTGGAGTTTGGCGCCAATGTCGACCTGCTCAATATTTCGGTAGGGAAAACTTCTAAAGTGCTCTATAATATCGCAAACCTAGAAACGGCTACCGATTCCAGTGCGAATTATCACCAAACGCTAGTGAAAGCCTACCCGCAAATGGCAAGTTTACTACCCATTGCTACCAAGAAAAGCGCCGGAAACAGTGAGGCCTATCTCCGTCTTTGGATTAACCAGGAAGTGGGTATCAAGGTAGGTTATCAATTGTTAAATGTGGTTTATAACACCGAACACCCGCTCAACAATGGTCAGAAACGTTTTGTAAAACAATACGGTATGCCCTTTGTCGCTCTATCCTTTCATATTCAGAACTAATGTCCTTCATCGATAACTACAAGGTCGCTCTTTGGCTCAACCGACTGAAGAAAAATGGAAACGTCGTCAAAGGCTTAGAGGAACTTTATAGTAAATATAGGGGAGAGGACGATCTATTATTTGCGTTGGTAGCCGCCGATGCCGTAGATGAGAATGGCCAAAAGTTGCTGCCCCTTTGCTTTATTAAAGGGGAGGTCGTCTGTATACTCATTTGTTTGATTGATCAAACAACGGGGGATAAGTATTTACTTTTGGTCAGACAAAGGCGGATTTGTGATGGATCCCTAATCTACGAGCACCCAGCCGGGATGTTGGACGGAGAGCGCGATCCTTATAGGGTGGCTATTCGTGAGGTATGGGAAGAAACCGGAGTCGAAATTTCCCGAGATCAGCTTAAATCCCTGAGTTCGAAACTGCTGTTTCCGAGCACAGGCACTAGCGACGAAGCAATGTATTTTTTTTATACGGAGATCGTATGGCCTTTGGAAAGAATCAGATCGTTCGACCAGCAAAAACGGGGTGAGGTATCCGAAAACGAAAATATTACGACGCATGTACTTCCGTTTGCCGAGGCCTACCGACTGATTACCAATACCAATGGTTTACTGCATTGTTTTTTGTATCTCACAGAAGTAGAAGACTGGGAATTAATAAAGCAATTAAAAGGTCTGTAGACTGATCAATTTAGAATATTTTATCCCTTACTTCATTTTTTTCCATGAATTAAAAAGGCTATATTTGCACCCCGTAACGCGCCCGTAGTTCAATGGATAGAATTATGGTTTCCGGTACCATCGATAGGGGTTCGAGTCCCTTCGGGCGCACCAGAAAGGATCCTTCGCATGTGGGTCCTTTTTTTTATTTACACCGAAAAATTTTACAACCACTATTCCGATAAGTATTATTGTAGTATTCAATACTAGAATATATTTTTCCTACTCCAAGGAGAACCCCTTTCAGGATAACGTTATTTTATTCGCATAGTTGGAAACACCACCTGTTTCTTACCATATATCCGAAATATAAACAACATCCCCCAACTTTTTGGATTGATCCGTAGCGTTCAGTAGATTAAACTTTTTAATAATCGCACCGCTGATATGAGAACTCTCTCGCTACTTGGATTGATCATCGGATTATCCCTACCAAAGGCATTTTGTCAGGTTTTTACCGAAATCAACAACTTCGCTCTGTCCCTAGCCAAACAAGGAGTGGCCGTCGATAGCGACCATTTTTACGTCGTCAATAATAGCATTATCACCAAGCACCAGAAAAAAGATGGGCAACTAATAGCGACATTTGAGGGGGAGAGCCTGGGATTTACTCATTTAAATAGCGGGGTCGTGGTCGACGGGCTTTTATATTGTGCCAACTCGAATTTTCCAAATCACCCTATGCTGAGTTCCATCGAGATTTTTGATACCCAGACATTAACCCATGTAAAGAGCCATAGTTTTGGGATTGACAACCGAGGCTCGCTTACCTGGGTAGATCGTTACGATGGACATTGGTGGGCGGTATTTGCGCATTACGTCGGTAAAAACGCAAGTGAGGGCAAAGATAATCGTTGGACGACCCTGGTTAAATTAAATGATCAATGGCAACAATTAGGCGCCTGGGCTTTCCCTAAGAATATGATTGAGGCCTTTGGTAATTATAGCAATTCGGGAGGAAATTGGAGTCCTGATGGTACCCTTTATTGCACAGGGCACGACGAAGGTGAAATCTATGAATTGAAAATTCCTAAAGCCGGATATACCCTGGAATATCTAAGAACCATTCCCGCCCCCGGCATTCAAGGACAAGGTATTGCGATCGACCGAAGTGTAAAGGAGGAGATTGTACTCTATGGGATTCAGCGGAAAACGAATCGGGTAACTGTTTCGGTCCTGAAATGACAAATGCCTGCTTTGTCTCGAATTGCCCTAAACCGCAGATTAAAAAAAAATGAACTTATTTCATCCGAAAAATTCAGCGATGCGGTAAATAGGGGTTAGCAGGAAAAGGATAAAGTCGATATCCGTGCTGCTTTAGCTGAGTTTGAGTAGGGGCATCGGGATAGACTTTGAAAAGGATGACGCTGATGACCTGTTCAGGGATCAAGGTAATAGACGAAAGGAAATCTAAAACTCTCTTTTTTCTGAGAATTTTTCGAAATTCTTTCGAAGTTCGATCCGCTTTAAAATGGTGGATTTCCGGTTTGTAAAAGTTGGTATTAATACCTTTCACAGCCATGGAGGGCAATCCAATTCCGTTGGCTAACTTCTCCATTTCTCGCACCGAAAGTTTGAAAACGTAGTTACCAACCTCTTCAAAAGAATATTGGTTCTTCCATATCCGCCGCAGCAGGGTCGTATCAAAACGGTCTAAAACTTCGCGAAGGGCTACCAATAGGGCATTTCTTGAGATCGGATCTTGTGGCTCGATTAGAATTACGCCCAGTCGAGCGACCCTAAGCATTTCATAAACCGCCTGGTAAGGCCGCGGAAAATGATGATAAGACTCCTTACAAAAGACATAGTCGAAGCTATTGTCCTGGAAGGAAAGCTTTTCAACATTCTCTATCGCGAATTTTTCGACCAAATCCCGTTCCAAAGCCGTTTCCAAGAAGGTAGGTGAGATATCGCTTGCCGTAACGTCCAATCCCTTCAATCTCAAATGATTAGCATCGAACCCGTAACCATCCCCTACGGTCAACCAGGTTTTGGTTTTATCCTCACACAGGGGATAGGCCAATGCAAATAGCTGCTGATGAATCCAATAATTGATATTTTTCTCCCTTTGATCTTCCAGCCACCTATCAATTGCTTTCAGTTGTTGCTCCCTATCGGGAAACCGTTTTTGGTACCAATTTGAATGAGCTTCGTAACTGACTTCATTGATTTGCATAACGGTATTTTTTTGACTAAAGGTTTTGCTGAGACCAACCATATGATCGGGGTCTTCTGTTACAATAAGGGTTGGCAATTTATATTGTTTTCAGGTTCTCAACACTAAAGTAGGGGTGGTTTCCCTATCGATGAAGACAACCTGTATGATGTGTAACTTCCCTAGCTATTTTTCGTATCGTAGATGTCGGACCTAAGCTTTTATTAATCCATACATCCTAGAATTCCTTGTCTCCAAATTCACTTTTGCTAAACTTCAGCACTTTACCCAAATCATTTAAGCGATAGGTGAAATTAAGCATAACCCGATCGGTTTCAGATATATAGTCGGTTGAAGAATAGAAATCGCTACCCCAAGTCGTTTTCCGCTGACGATTTGATTTAAATACGCCTGCTCCGATATTTAGCCATTGCAAGGTAAGCGCCCCACGATTTTTTAAGATTGTTTTTCGTAAACTCAAATCTGGCGAATAGAACTGGGTGTCTTCACCCTGAACGGTTACTGTTTTGGAGAGGTAATTCAGGCTGAACTGTGCGCTCCAGGTTTTACTCAAATCAACATTAGTATTGAAGTTGATCGAATAATTGACACTATTCCTACTTAAGTTTTGTCCGAAGATATTACCTTTCACTGCATATTGGTAAACATTTCCACCTGCATAGATCCGCCAAGCCTGTGAGGGTTTGAATTCGACCCCCGCTTCCAATCCATAAGCTTGGGACGCTGCCGCATTGGTAAAGGTTCTATAAAGTGTGGAATCATTATGAACGCTGTTGACGCGATTTATAGAATTCGCTGTATGCCGATAATATAAGTTTGCAAACACCGAGTGTTGTTTCATCGACTTTATTACCCCGATTTCGACCGCATCGATCAATTCGGGTAGCAATTCAGGATCCCCTTCTTCAAGGACTTCCGAATGACGTCTCGCCATAAAAGGATTCATCATATTGGTAGTCGTACGCTCAATCCTACGGTTATAGGATCCTTTGAATTGCAAGTCATCGTTGACCGCATAGAGGGCGCTAACCGATGGGAATAAGCTCCATCGGTTAAAATGATAGGTTTTGCCCGAAGCTTCTTCCAATGTACGGTCGGTATGTTCCAATCTCAGTCCTGCATTATAACTAAACTTATCGCCTTTCTTTGCGATTTGGGAGTAGACAGAATGGATATTACGGGTCAAGTCGATATCTCCACCGTATTCGGGACGTAGGACAAAGTCGGCCGTGTTTAAAATCTTATCTTTAAAGGCGAATTCACCCACATGTACCAAATGGCGAAACTGATAACCCGTTTCCCAGGTAAAATTGTTTTTCAAGGGTAACCGATAATCGACATTCCATCGTAATCCATTTAGGGGGTTATATTCCTCCATGAGCTGTCGGTCCAGCGTGTCTCGATGGTTCTCTGGGTTAACATTTACATTGTCGGTGGGGCCACCTAATTCCGTATGTTCAAACAGAAAGGAGGTGGTCAGATCCCCTTTATTTTTAAATTTATGCTGATAATCCAGGGCTGCAATGAAAAAATCCCCCCTTCTTTCACGCATATTCATGTTATAATAATTCCGTCGTTCAAAGGGGTTTGTTTCCCCAATCAGGGTACGTGTTTGTCGGTATAAAATGTCGGCGGTTCTCCATTCGGTTCTGCGTCCTGCATACAGAGAAGCGGAAACCTTATGAGCTTCATTCGGTGTAAAAGTCAAGGAAGTGCGACCGGAATAAGCTTCTCGACGGTAACTTCTCTCGCCTAAAGAGGGCAGGGAAGTATGAATCCCATTAAGGGTAGTTGTCACTTCGCCATCACGATAGCCGGTATTGTCGTTTCTCTTGTAATCTACTCCGAGGGCTATATCCCATTTTCCTCGGCGGATATTGGTCGTAATATCGCCCCCAAATCGTCTTGCCACTTTTTCGTTCCCAAAAGTTTCTATACTAGGTGCCCCCAATTGTGCATTGACCAAAAGGTACACTCCGTCGCTGCTCCCTTTTTTGGTGATGATATTGACAATACCCGCTTTACCATCGGGGTCATGGCGAGCGGAAGGGGAGGTTACCATTTCGATTTCGGAGATCACATTGGCCGGCAATTGACTCAGAAAAGTGGCGGCATCGCCCATTACCGGTCGACCGTCGACTAAAACCATAAATCCCGATGTTCCTCTGACGAGAATTTCACCTTCGTTGTTCACCGACACCGACGGCATATTTTTAAGCAAGTCTAGACTAGAACCACCAACGGCCGATTGGAACTGTTCGGCTCGATAGACTTGTTTGTCGAGCGTATGCTGAACGGTACTTCGAGTTCCGCGAACCTCCACTTCTCCTAGTAATTCAGTGTTTAAAGGCAGTAAAATTTCACCCAGGTTAATTTGTCGCTTATCATGGGTGATTTCTATACCCGTCACTTTTCGCGTTTCGTAGCCAAGAAATCGTATTTCGATATCATAGCGCCCCAACGATAGGTTTTTAAGATCGAAATTTCCTCTTTCGTCGGATATG
>JBAYRB010000175.1:0-6009 GCA_041676905.1 Spirosomataceae bacterium | reverse complement strand
TCTGAAAAATCGGGCTAGACCTAGATAATGGTTTTTGGTCGGGACTACGCTTTTTTCGGTATTTTCGATATAGTAATTAATATTTCTGAGCGCTGTCCAGCTCCATCCCGAACTCGTAATGGGGCTCAATGCATTAGGTGCCAGGTATGTGTCCACGCCGTTTCGTGCAACAAGATCGGAGTTGTCGTCGATTTGGAATACTCCCACATCCGGATTGGGCAAAAGGTTATAAAAGGAGTTAGCATATAGCTCCAATCCACTTTGAGAGCCAAAAATTGCCTGATTCGTGGCGGTGTCTTCCGGTACTTCACTTAAATCGCAGCTGACCGTGAAGAAGACCATCATCAAAACAATGATTCGGAAATTATATCGATTTGTTTTCATGGATAGACGCGTCAAAAGTTAATAGAAAGACCCACAGATATAGATTTCAACATCGGATAGTTGTAACCATCCCCACTGGACCCCCCGCTAAGATCGCGGTCTGAACCATAGATGTTGGTTACATCGGTGTCCTTGGTCCATTTATACAAAGGCGACCATGTCCATAAGTTTTCGCCAGAGATGTAAACTTTTAAGTCTCGCGCATGAATTTTGGAGATGAGTCGTTGCGGAATGGTATAGCCGAATTGGAAATTCCTCAATCGGATATAGGCGACATTTTGCAAATATCGATCGTTCGGTACATTGAGAACACGTCCGCTTCCTTGGGCAATATAGCCTACCAAGCGAGGCAAATAGGCATCGAAGTTTCCGAGTTCTTCCCGGAACATATTGGCTTCATGCCAGCGGGGGTAGGCGTTATAGGGTCGATTGTATTGCCCCCAGAAACGAGCTTCGGGAGAAGGATACCAGTCTTGTTTCATCACCCCTTGGAAGAAGGTAGCCAGGAAGAAATTATTCCAATCAGCCGTGAGGTTTAAACCGTAGCTATAACGGGGTTCGGAGTTTCCAATGATGGTTTTATCCCCGGAATTTCCTACGCGGTTCAGCCCATGATAGATGATATCATCACCGTCGAGGTTTTTAAGTTTAAGGTCGCCGGGATAGTTTCTCCGCGTATTTGTATTGGGGATATTGGCCTGGGAAGGAGAGTTTAGGATTTCCTCCTCTGACCGGAACAAACCTTCCACCTGATAACCCCAAATTTCGCCTATCCGTTGACCTTCGTAATAATCGGTGAGGTTTTTGTCAGGGTTATTGTATTTGGTGATGATCGCTCGGTAATCCGACAATACGAAACGTGCACTATAAGTGAATGGTTTGGAAGCCATTTTGAACTCGTCGTTCCATCCAAGAGAAAGTTCCCAACCGGTGGTAAAAAGGTTAGCATAGTTCCCTCGGGGAACAGAGGTTCCGAATACCGCTGGAACCGTTGGTCCCACGGTAAACATATCGTAGGTCCAGCGTCGGTAAAGATCCCCGTTGAACGATAACCTGCCGTTCAGGCTATAAAATTCTAAACCTAAATTCCCGGTGGTGGAGGTTTCCCAGGTCAAACCGGCCGGTACTACGTTGGGTTGACCCGTATATTGTGGGCGTACACCGTTGATGATTCGTCCCAATTGAGAAATGGAGAAGTTTTCAGTGAAAGCATAGGGAGCGATATTACCATTCCCTAATGATCCATACGAAAGTCTCAGTTTTACGTTGGAGAGGATTTTAGGGTTCACTTTCCAGAAATCTTCTTCGGAGATTCTCCAACCAGCCGATATGGAGGGGAAGAATGCCCATTGTTGATTTTCTGGAAATTTCGAAGAACCATCGTAGCGGCCATTAATTTCCAGCAGATAACGTTCGTCGAAATTGTAGTTGACGCGGAAAAATCCTCCGGCAATAGCCCATTTCTGGTAGCCCCCAGCTGTTACAATACTTTGTCCTAGGGCTAAGTTCAAATCTTTCGCATCGTCATAGACAATACCGTTTCGACGGGTTGTCAGGTTGTTATAGATGGATTGTTCGTAGTTGAAACCCACCAATAAGGCGAAATTGTGAACCGAATTCAGGGTTTTTACATAATCAGCGTAAAGGTTTGTAGCGATGTAATTCGTGTTTCGACGCCGTTCCTCTATGTCGTTGGTATTGGTTCCAGTGTAACCAATAACCCCCTGGTATCGGCTATAGGGTACTTGTACACGGGTTTGTTTGGTGTTTATATCCGTGCTTTGGAAAGTGAAATCAGAGCGAATGGTTAGGGACTTGTCAAAGAATTCAGCTTTTGCAGCGATACGGTTTTTGAGAAAATTACGCGTATTCCGGATCGCATTGCGTCCTATATAGTGGTCCCCCACGGTATAAGCTGCTGAAAACGACAATGTACCATCAGGGTTAAGTAGGGGAGCGAGTGGGTGCCCCTCGTCCGCCATGTTTCTCCAGATACCGCTACCCTCACCTACGTTAATGGGTTGATGGTATTTCATGGTGGCATATTCCATGTTGTTTTCAACGCTCAACCAAGGCGTAAGCTGTATATTTCCTTTTGCCCTAAGGTTATACATATGGTAATCGTCGCTATTATAGCGGTAGAGTCCTTCTTGCCCATTGTATCGTCCACTCAAATAAAAGGCTGCTTTCTCATTCCCACCCGAGAATGTGAGGTTATGATCTTGGGCTGCAGCATTGTTTTTATAAAGCTCTCGATACCAATCCGTACTGTAAAAGTATTGGTACTCTCCTGTATTAGGATCTACCTCGATACGAGGTAGCGATGGATCTTCCCAACGTCGTTTGATTTCGGCTAGATAGGCTGGCGAAAAAGCGATGGTTTTGTTCACCGCTGTGGGCGTATTACCATTGTCATTCCACCTTGACCAGGCATCGCTAAAGTGTTGAGCCCAAGGATAGGAATCAACGATATTGTCCGGTACTGTTGTAGGTGTACGCAAAGCGTAGTTGGCCGAATAAGTGATACTTGTTTTACCTTCGGAAGCTTTCTTGGTAGTGATCAAGACGACCCCAAACGCAGCTCTTGCACCATAGATGGAAGCGGAGGAAGCATCCTTTAACACCGAAATGCTCTCAATATCATTGGGGTTTAACATCCGAGGGTCTCCCTCTACACCGTCGATAAGAACTAACGCACTACCCCCTTGCCCGATGGAGGTGGTTCCTCTCACATTGAAAGAGGGCGACTGGGTCGGTTTTCCATCCAACATGCGAATATTTAAGTTGGGTACTGCCCCGACAAGACCTTGGGATATGTTAGGAATGGGTCGATTGGCAAAAACCTCTTGACCGACCTGATCAACAGCCCCGGTAAGGTTTACTTTTTTTTGCGTTCCATAACCCACGACCACAACTTCTTCCAAGGCTTTTTGGTCCACGGTCATTTGGACATCCAGGGCGGTGCGGTTACCCACAGCGACTTCCTCTGTAACATAGCCGACAAAGGATATAATAAGTACAGCGTCATTATTGGCTATGTTGAGCCGGTATCGACCGTCGCTGTCGGTGATGGTGCCTTGTTGGGTGCCTTTGATTTGAATATTTACACCCGGCATGCCCTCCCCGCGCTCATCGGTAATTCTCCCGGTAATGGTTCGGTCCGATATATCCCGATTTTGGCCCCATGAGTATCCTGTACTCATGAAAATTACAACCAAGACTAGGGATGTAATTTTCAAAAACTCAACCCATCGGGTGAATTTTAGTAAATAGTTTCCCATCATTTTTAATCTGTTGAAGTTTAAAAATTGTATTAAATGAATCGAATGAGTTTGAAAAATGACGTTTAGAACACCATTGCCCCGCAAGGGTATTCAGGAGCTACTCCTTGTACGGTCTTTTTGATTTTTTCATAGGCTATTAACGATTTTTAGTGAACAGAATAATTAAATACTGACTTTCAAGGCTATGATAAGCTCGATACGTTGAGTGTGCGAGTTTCTTAAATTGGATAAGGCTATAAATTTAAAAATATTTAGATAGAAAAGGAAAATGGTAATCTTTTGTTGTTTTATAACAACACCATACCTTGGTGATTAACAAGGGGTTATTTAGCGCGTAAAATCGTTACACTTTACCTATATACGATATGGGATGGATAGCGCGTGACCTGTGGAGCATTCAGGTTGTCTCCCCCTACAATTAGGTTTACACAGTTTATAACCTTAAAAACCCAAATAAAAGGGCAAAGCGTAAAGTTATTTTAGGACGAGTCGTTTGGCAGTACACCAACGAACTCCACAGTTTTGGACTTTGAGGCCGGGTTTTGACTTTCGTCTTGACTTAGGGTTAGATCCCCGCCGAACAGCAATTTATATGGAAACAAAAAAGGCCGACCTTTCGTCGACCTTTTCTTAGTAGCGGGAGCAGGACTCGAACCTGCGACCTTTGGGTTATGAGCCCAACGAGCTACCAACTGCTCCATCCCGCGGTGTGATGTAATTGGACTGCAAAGGTAGTAAATAATTTTTAAAAAACAACTACCTTTGTCAAATCAATTTCTTCACAAACTAATTTAAGAGGGTAAACAATATAATTTTGGAAGCGAATCCAGTCAATCAGCCGGACCAACCGATGCGTTCGGGCTTTGTGAGTATTATCGGTAAACCCAATGTTGGCAAATCAACGCTGATGAATGTCCTGGTAGGGGAGTCGCTGTCGATTGTCACCTCGAAAGCACAAACCACTCGGCATAGGATCATGGGTATTCTCAACGGAGAGTTGGATGGGACGCCCTACCAATTAGTTTACTCCGATACCCCGGGAATTCTCAAATCCTCCTATAAGCTCCACGAGACCATGATGGCTTTTGTCAAGGGTTCTCTGGAAGATGCCGACGTAATCCTATTGGTCACCGAGCCCGGCGAAAACCCAGTTACCCATGAAGCAATCCCGCTGCTTAGTAGGGTTGAAGCACCCATTGTGCTGGTAATCAATAAGATGGATTTGTCGAACCAAGAAGATCTTAAACAGCGAATCGAGGAGTGGAAGAGCGTTTTGAACCCCGTTCATATCACGGTGATTTCCGCACTTCACGCCCATAATACAGAAGGATTATTGCGGGTCTTGGTAGATTTATTGCCCATCCACCCCGCCTATTTCCCTGATGATGACCTGACCGATAAACCGGAGCGGTTTTTCGCTTCGGAAATTATTCGAGAAAAAATATTTTTAAATTATCGTCAGGAAATTCCCTACAGTAGCGAAGTCGTAATTCGGGAATTCAAAGACAAAGAGGGGCTTTTGGTGATTCTCGCCGACATTCTAGTTGAAAGAAATAGTCAAAAAGGAATAATAATAGGAGACAAAGGTTCGATGTTAAAAAAGACCGGGATGGATGCCCGGAAATCTCTCGAATCTTTTTTTGGTAAAAAAGTGTTCTTAGAAACACGAGTTAAAGTAGATCCCGATTGGCGTAACAACGAACTTCGTTTAAAGCAATTGGGGTATAAAGAATAGAAAAACAAAAATGGCAAATATTGTATCGATTGTGGGGCGCCCCAACGTGGGCAAATCTACGCTTTTTAATAGGTTAATAGAGCAGCGGAAAGCGATCATGGACAATCAAAGCGGCGTTACGCGAGATCGTCACTATGGCTACGCTGACTGGACGGAAAAATATTTTACCGTCATTGATACCGGCGGCTACGTCGTAGGTTCCGAAGATGTTTTCGAAGAAGCGATACGTGAACAGGTAGAATTAGCCATTGAGGAATCGACGGTTGTATTGTTTATGGTCGATACAGACACTGGCCTTACCGCTTTAGATAAAGAGTTTGCAAAAGTATTGAGACGGTATGACAAGCCTGTCTTGATCGTAGCAAACAAAGCCGAAACACAGGCAAGAAGATTAGCAGCCGTCGAATTTTATGAAATGGGGCTGGATGCTGAAATTTTTCCCGTTTCTTCGCAAACCGGTGAAGGAACCGGCGAGCTGTTGGATGCCGTCGTCAGTTATTTCGAAGAGGAAGGTGTTGAAAACCCGGATGAAGGTATACCGAAAATCGCCATTATTGGAAGACCCAATGTGGGTAAGTCTTCTTTCTTGAACGTACTAACGGGTAC
>JBAYRB010000174.1:0-6035 GCA_041676905.1 Spirosomataceae bacterium | reverse complement strand
GGCTTAGATAAGATGACCCTTGGGAAATATAAGTTAAAAGATAAAAGAATCTTTCCCAAAACTTGTTCATCGTGAACATCTTATGAGCAGAATAGCGATGAAGAAAGAAAGTTTGGCAAAAGAGGGAGAGGTACCAGTGTACCAGGAAGACAACTAAAACGATATACATTGTACGCTAAAAAATGGGTATTAATGCGAAACTACACTTTTTTGAGATCATATAAAAAGGTAGCTAATAATTGGTTAACGAAAAACTGATAAGATTAGCTCCCATTTGCAAGGCTAATTGTCTGATTTCTTCAGGATTATTGTAAACGCTTGCATCTTCCCAGCCATTCCCTAGGTCACTTTCGTAGGAGAAATAACAGACCAGCCTTCCTTCCCAAAAGAGGCCGAACCCCTGGGGTTCCTGGTTATCATGTTCGTGTATTTTAGGGAGCCCGTTTTCAAATTTAAACCGTTGATGGTAGACCGGGTGGGTAAATGGTATTTCAACGAATTCCAATTCCGGGAAAACTTTTTTCATTTCCCTTCGAGCGAAGGGGGCAAGGCCGTAGTTGTCATCAATGTGGAGAAACCCACCACCTATAAGGTAGTTCCTTAGATTGGCTGCTTCTGCCGAGGTGAAATGCACGTTGCCGTGCCCAGTCATATAGACAAAAGGGTAGGAAAACAATTGGGGGCTTCCGACTTCGACGATATCTTCCTCCGTACGGATGTTCGTTTTGAGGTGATCGTTACAAAATTTGATAAGATTGGGAAGTGCCGTTTTGTTGGCATACCAATCGCCCCCTCCTCCATATTTAAGTTTCGCGATACGGAAGGAAGGAGCTTGTCCATACGTTAACGTGGAACCCGCCAAGAATAGCAAAAAAACCAAAAGATATTTGTGCATTACTTCCATCGTCCACCTTTCCTTTCCACCAAAATTTGCTGGCCTATGTATTATGCGGCTTTCGAATCGAAGAACCGCACTTTAATTATCTGCCATAACATGGGCAATACGGAAATGAAGATAATCAGGAGAATAACCTTTTCAAAGTTATTTCTGACGATATCTACATTGCCGAGGAAGAATCCGGCCAGGGTAAGTCCTACTACCCATACAATACCCCCAATGACGTTGTAGGTAATAAAAATGCGGTAATTCATGTGTCCAACCCCTGCTACAAAGGGGGCAAGCGTTCTCACAATGGGGACAAAACGGGCGATAACGATGGTGGCCGCGCCGTATTTTTCGTAAAAGCTATGGGTTTTATCTATATGTTCTTGCTTAACAAAATTCCTGCCGAAGATTTTTACTTTCAGCGCTCTTTCGCCAAAATACTTCCCAATAAAATAATTGCTGGTATCGCCGAGAATGGCCGCGATGGTAAGTAACAATATGACTAACCAAACGTTCAGGGAGTCAGGGTATTGAGCTGCAAGCATACCGGTTGCAAACAGCAGGGAGTCACCGGGAAGAAAGGGCATAAATACGACTCCGGTTTCCACAAAGATGATCAGAAATAGGATGACGTAGGTGAGGGTGCCGTAGTCTGCGATAATCACGGCAAGATGGTCGTCCAGATTCAAAAAGAAATCTAGGACCTGGTGGATAACTTCCATTCAATTTTAGTTTTTTGATTTAGAAAATAAGAGAAAGTGTCACCTCGCAGACCGAGGCGGATTGTTTCAAGGGGAATTATTTCTTCAGCGGCTATATTTCCAAGGTTCACATTAGGTCCACAAAGTTTAACAAACCAGGCTTGCTGGGCTTTTTTAGGGGCTTCCCAAATAATTTTTTCTGACGGGATGGCAGTTAAAATTTCGTCTACCAGGCCTTGTCTTACCTCACCCGAAGCCCGAAACAGTCCTACATTTCCGGATTCTCGTGCTTCACCAATCACCTTCCAGGCACCGGCTTTCAGCTCTGCATCCATCAATTCGATCCATTGGTAAGGCGGAATAATCTTTTCTTCATCCTTAGAGCCTACCTCCGACAATACGACGAAATCCTTGGAAAGCTCATAGATAAACTGGCATTTTAACTCATGTTCCAATTCAATGGTGCCGTCAGACACTTCGGCATGGAAGATTTTGTATTTGTCTAAAATCCGACGATAGTCGTCAAATTGCCCCCTTACCAGAAATGCTTCAAATAAAGTGCCTCCAAAATACACTGGGATGCCAGCTTTTTGGTAGACCTCTATCTTTTCAGCCAAGTTGGGGGTCACATAAGAAGTACCCCAACCCAATTTGACAATGTCGATGTAGCTTTCGGCCACCGACAAACAATCTTCAACCTGTCGGATACTCATCCCTTTGTCCATCATCATTGTCAAACCGCTTTCTCGAGGCTTGAGATTTCTATCAGGGATTTGCGATAAGTGGTAATTCATCCGTTTGCCTTAGGCGTTATGTCCTGCCAAAGTTAATGTTTACTTAGGTTCATGCCAAAAAAATGCACAAATAGGACTCCAATAAACGTGCTTTTCGTGGATAATTCCTATTTTGTAACTTTTTCAACTGTTTCGGCAAAAATAACTAATAATTAAATTAACTCTTCATCGTGCAACTGGAAGATACCAATCCGAGATTATCCTTCTTTAGAAGTCTTTCACTCGCTGAAATGAACCAACTCGCCTCCGGAGTGACGCGCTGGCTTGGTGGGGAACTAAAAGAAATTTTACCGGGAAAGCTTGTGGCTGAGTTTGTTGTACGAGAAGATATGACCAACCCCCTGCGAACTTTACATGGGGGAATTGCAGCCCTTATTATGGACGAAATGATGGGTATGATGGTTTACTTACTCGGAAATCCCTACGCTCATACCTCCGTGAATCTGAACTGTGATTTTCTCCACTATGCACCTGTTGGCACCAAACTCATTGCAACAGCCACCGTGATTCGGAAAGGGAAAAATATTATTCACTGTGAAAGTGAAATACGCAATGACGAAGGGAAAATCATTGCCAAATCGTCCTCTAACCTGGTGATAACTTCCGTGCCGATAAAGGACTCGTTTCTTAAAAAGAAATAAAGGGGCTAGGCGGAAGGGAAAGGTACAGTAACTATTTCCTTTTAAAATTTCCTGCTTTGGTTAGATTTGCGAAGAACCCAACAGCTATGAATATGATTCATTTCATAAATTACGATCATGTTACCTTAACCTATCCTTATGGGCAGGAATCAGTGCTGCGAAAATTCTATGGGGACGTACTAGGTTTGGAGGAAATTATCGGAAATCACCCCAACGAATCAATCTGGTTTAAAATGGGAAATAAGGAAATCCATTTTGTTGTAGAACAAATGGGTCCATTATCCCTCCGACACGTTGCGTTTGAAGTCCAAGACTTAAATCATGCGAAGGAATACCTGCACGGCCAAGGCATCGAAATTACTTTTTCTTCAAAAATTGAGGGGAGAGACCGTTTTTTCGTGCGGGATCCTTTCGGAAATCGATTGGAATTCCTTGTATATGACTAACTTTGAAATGGACAAGTCTCCGCTATTATCCAGTAAAAATATCTCAACATGAAACTATTTTTTTCTGCACTGTTTTTGGGAACCTGCGTTATATTTTCCTGTTCTCCTAAAAAAGGTCCTAGTGAAATCTTAATTCAAGCCAATGATGTTCACAATGAAGCGCTCGGCATTTATAGTGAGGCACACGAATTATATGAAACATTAAAACGCCAAGCCGAGACGAGTAATAACGAAAAACTTATTATTCAACTCGATAGTATACATGAGCTTTTGCATGGATGGGAAGATGGGGTGTATGAGGTACCAGGCTTTGAACATGATCACGGCGAACAGGGGCATTCACATGAACACTCCCATGTAGTGGCTCCGCCCATGACCGATCAATCGATGCTCGATTATCAAATCAATGCTCGGAAAGCGATTGAGGAAATTAGGGAAGTATTACAAGATTTGATCAACCAGGAGAATGAATAGGCAATGTATATGTTGAGAAAAAAGCTTCTTTTTACTGTCCTAGCTGCGGTTATTATTACCACGACGGGATTTTCATTTCTTGATAACAGGGGTGAAACAACCATCACTTGGAAAACACTGACTGACATTACCTATACTCGGAAATTCAACGAGAAAGAGGAAATGTATTTTATGTATCCTGTTTTTGGTAAATCCGTCAAAGCCCTTGAAGGAACAGTGGTTACAATCCGGGGATATATGATTCCGGTGGATGAGACGGGTGAACATTATGTTATTTCAGCTAAACCCATGGCCGAATGCTTTTTCTGTGGAGGTTCAGGCCCAGAATCGTTGATAGAATTGAGTTTTAAAAAGAAAACCAGAAGATTTAAAACCGATGAGGTGCGTACTGTCCGAGGTGTTTTAAACCTAAATGATAGCGATGTTGAGCATCTCAACTATATCATGACAGAAGTTGAAGTGGTCAAATAAGTTTTGCTAATTATCAGAAGGCCATGAATTCGGTGGGGAGAATAGTGTTTATGGGTTTTATGCCAGTTTTACTACTGTCGTCCTTTAAAATCGAAAAAACGATACCCATTACCTGGGAAACGTTAACGGATGTGACCTTCAAAACTCGGCTGAACCTACAATCCAAAGAATATATTAAGATTCCGGATTTCGGTCCTTCCGTCAAATCACTCGAAGGAAAACGGGTAGAGATAAGAGGATATATGATCCCGGTAAGCATTCCTGATCACAAGTATGTGATTTCTGCTCAACCCATGACCTCTTGTTTTTTCTGCGGCAGTGCGGGTCCAGAATCGGTGATCGAGTTGAATTTTCAACAAACACCCAAGCGTTTTAAGACCGACGAGATTCGGACGCTAAGTGGGGTGCTTGAACTCAATGCCAACGATCCAGAAAGTCTGTGCTATCGACTCAACTTGGTGGAGCTGGTCAAATAGGGACGAAGGAATTGGGGCTTTTGCATAAGTTTTGCCACCTTTCCAATCACAATCACAGCCGGAGACCCAATTTTTTCCTCCTGAGCTAATCTTAGGATATTGTGAATCTTTCCCGCAACAGACTTTTGTTCTTCCAAAGAGCCATTCTGAATGATCGCGATGTCTTCCTCTGCCTTCCCTTGTTCTTTAAAAATCTCTACAATTTCAGGAAGCTTTTGAACTCCCATCAAGATGACCAGGGTGGCTGTAGATTGTGCAGCCAACACGACATCGTTCGAAAGCGTATGGTCTTTAGTGGTACCCGTAACGACCCAAAAGCTCTCGCTGACGCCCCGGAGTGTAATCGGAATACCGGCCAAAGCAGGTACCGACAATGCGCTTGAAATCCCTGGAATGACTTCGCAGGCAACTCCCAAATTGGACGCATATTCAATTTCTTCATAACCCCTTCCGAAAACAAAGGGGTCGCCTCCTTTGAGTCGTATTACCTCGCCCATTTCTCGGGCGTAGTGGGCTATCAACCCATTAATTTCATCCTGTTTGCAGCTCAGTTTTCCACCCCGCTTTCCCACGGCGATTTTTAAGCTATTTTCAGGGCATAAATCGAGCAAGTCTGGGTGTACCAAAGCGTCGTAGAGAACCACTTTCGCCTTTGCTAAAGCTTTGGCTCCTTTCAGACTAATAAGCTCCGGATCGCCCGGACCTGCTCCAATCAATAGTAGTTTCATAAATGGTTAGGGTGTCATTCCATTCATCTGCTGCTACACAAGTTCAGTGTGTAAATCAGAAGTTTCTTCTCCCAGGGTAGCAACACTTTCCCTATAACTCATTAAGTATTCGGCAAACTCCTTGGCGTTGCCTACATAGTAACGTGCAAACTCCTCGGTTGGCTCATTTTTGTTCAAGGTGAGCAAAATTTGACGGAAGCCATCTTTGGTCTCTGAAGGACAGAAATAATCGCCGAAATGTGTGTCAAAATCTTTCATAATACCATGCTGTGTGTTGGTTGCAATTCCTTCTCCAATGAGCAAAGCTTTTGCACCTGTGATCATGGAATTGTAAGCATGGTATATGGCGTCTGCCCATTCGCCGGCACTCAAAAGTTCTTGAGCAAGTTGTAATTTCTCTTTCGCCTCGATAAGGGTG
>JBAYRB010000173.1:0-6040 GCA_041676905.1 Spirosomataceae bacterium | reverse complement strand
CACACCAATGCTGTGATTTTTGCCTTTGTAGGCAACGGGTTCTTTACGGGTATGTACTATGCTTCACCCCGGGTGCTGCGAACACCGATGTATAGTAAACTCCTCAGCCAAATTCATTTTTGGGGGTGGCAATTGATCATCCTACTGGCGGCCATAACCTTGCCGTTAGGGATGACCACTGGAAAGGAGTACGCCGAATTGGAATGGCCTATTGATATTGGAATAGCCATCGTTTGGGTGGTCGGAATGATGAACTTGATCATGACCACTATTCACCGGCGGACGGAGCATATCTACGCAGCCATTTGGTTCTTCATTGCGTCGTTTGTCACGGTCGCTTTGCTCCACGTTGTCAATAGCCTTGAACTGCCCATTTCGCTGACCAAAAGTTATTCCATCTATGCGGGTGTGCAAGATGCCTTGGTTCAATGGTGGTATGGACACAATGCGGTGGCTTTTTTCTTGACAACGCCTTATTTGGGCTTGATGTACTACTTTTTGCCCAAGGCTGCTAACCGCCCCATTTACTCATACCGGCTATCGATAATCCACTTTTGGACGCTGATATTCATTTATATTTGGGCTGGACCCCACCATCTACTATATACCGCATTACCCGACTGGGCACAATCACTCGGTACGGTATTTTCTATCATGCTTCTTGCTCCGTCTTGGGGAGGGATGATCAACGGATTAATGACCTTACGCGGAGCTTGGGACAAAGTCCGTGACGATGTCGTTCTCAAGTTTATGGTTGTGGCGGTAACAGCCTATGGTATGGCGACCTTCGAAGGACCCATGCTATCCCTTAAAAACGTAAATGCCATTGCACACTATACCGACTGGATCGTTGCGCACGTACACGTAGGAGCTTTGGGTTGGAACGGCTTTTTGACCTTCGGTATGTTGTATTGGCTTTTCCCACGCCTCTACAAACGTCCGCTATATTCCAAAAAATTAGCCAATATCCATTTCTGGATTGGAACCATCGGAATTCTTTTTTATGCAATTCCTATGTATTGGTCGGGTTGGGTACAAAGTGCCATGTGGCGTGAGTTTACCGAAGATGGCTTCCTGAAATACCCCAACTTCTTGGAAACAGTAACACAATTAATACCTTTCTATGCTCTCAGGGGAATCGGAGGTGTCCTCTATCTGGTAGGATGGGTACTAATGATTTATAATTTGCTTAAGACCGCACAAGGAGGCCAACTTGTAGAGGTTGAAAAAGCTCAAGCAGCCAACATGACCAAACAACGGCATGAGGGCGAATACTGGCACAGAAAATGGTTCGAAAGAAAACCTGTGTTGTTGACCATTGGTAGTTTGATCGTCGTAGCCATCGGAGGTATCGTGGAAATGATTCCGACCTTCATGATCCAATCCAATATTCCAACCATTGAAAGTGTAAAACCATATACTCCATTAGAGTTACATGGTAGGGATTTGTATGTCAAAGAGGGGTGTTACACCTGTCACTCGCAAATGGTAAGGCCGTTCAGAGATGAAATTGAACGTTATGGTGAATATTCAAAAGCCGGTGAATTTGTGTACGATTACCCCTTCCAGTGGGGATCTAAACGAACCGGACCCGATTTGCACCGGGTAGGTGGTAAATACCCCGATTCATGGCATTACAACCATATGGAAGACCCCACTAGTATGTCACCGGGATCTATTATGCCTGCCTATCCGTGGATGCTCGAACATGAAATTGATACCTCCAGCACTGGTGCGAAGATTCGAGCGATGCGGATACTGGGAGTACCCTACGAAAAAGGGTATGATGAGGTAGCCAATAACGATCTGATGGAGCAGGCGAACGGAATTGTAAACCGTCTGGCGGAGGCGGGAATTGAGACTGAGCCAACCAAAGAGATTGTCGCTTTGATCGCCTATCTGCAACGTCTGGGGACCGACATAAAAGCGGAAAATAATCCAAACTAATAAACCGAGGAGGATAGGTGTCGCAATTGATGCCTACCTCCTTCCATTAAAAGGTACATATCTAAAGAAGGATTAAAATGAAATTCAGAAATTACCTTGACACCATCTCCGACATTGGGCTCTACCCATTGATCTCCCTACTCGTATTTGTCGCTTTCTTCATCGGCCTTTTGTGGTACGTTTTCTCGATGAATAAGAAGGACGTGAAAAAAATTAGTGAAATGCCGCTAGAAGACGGAACAAAGGGAAAGGCATTGGCAGTCTTAGGCTTCGTATTGATCAGTTTTAGTGCGAATGCGCAGTCTGCCGAAGGTGCTACCGCTGCGGGCAATGAGGAACTTTTGCTGACGGTAGTAGGGGTCGTAATTTTCTTTGTGGCTATTTTGCTCGGTGCATTACTCGTTCAAGTTTATACGCTTAATAAAAGAGTAAACCAACGTCTCAATCCCACACAAGAAAAGGAATCCACCGAATTCCTATCCGATAAATGGTGGAAACGATTCGGCGGTTTTAATGTTGAACTCTCGGAAGAAGACAAGATTTTAATCAAAGAACATGATTACGACGGTATCCAAGAACTCGATAACCGAATGCCACCCTGGCTATCGTTCTTATTCCAGGCCACCATCGTTTTTGCTGTGGTTTATATGCTCATTTATCATGTTTTCCGCATCGGAGACCTACCTCATGCCGAGTTGGCTAAAGATTTGGAGGCGGCTGCGATTCAAAAAGCTGCTTATTTGGAAAAGGCGGGAGCTCAGATCGATGAAAGCAATGTTACTTTGGTGAGCGATCAAGCGTTATTAGATCAGGGTAGGACGCTTTATAATACCAACTGTGCTGCATGCCACCTTGAAGATGGAGGTGGAGCCGTAGGTCCGAACCTGACGGATAACTATTGGCTACATGGAGGTAGTCTACAGGATATTTTTAAAGTGATCAAGTATGGGGTGCCTGAAAAAGGTATGATCAGCTGGGAGTCCCAACTGAAACCACAGGAAATTCAATATGTAGCCAGCTATATCTATTCGAGCCTGGTAGGCTCCACCCCTGCAGTTCCTAAAGAAGCTCAAGGCGAACTTTGGGAGGAAAGCGAGGTCGCCGCTGAGGCTTCCCAAGAATAGTGGGGAGTAAAAATAAAGAAGCAAAACTTTCCGGTGGACACTACCTCTGCCAGAGAATGGAAGAAACCGGAAAGTCCAATGGAACACTTCATCCCAACTGTCTATTCGAACCGGATTGGGCAAATTGGGCTGAGTCGAGATTTTTAGGGGGATTTATTCTCCATTAATTGAATTACTATGAAACCAAATGTGAGTGCAGATGAATCAGCAGAATCGTTCCGAGATCATTTTTCAGCAGTAGATGACTACGGGAAGAGAATATGGTTTTATCCTCAAAAACCGAAAGGAAAATGGCATAATCGTAGAGTAGTTTTTACCATTTTCCTTTTGGGGCTTATGTTTTCAGCCCCCTTTATACACGTCGATGGACAGCCGTTGTTTTTATTCAATATCATTGAAAGGAAGTTCATCATTTTCGGTTTTTTCATCGGGCCACAAGACTACTGGATCTTTGGTCTTCTTATGTTATCCTTCCTCCTTTTCGTAGCATTATTTACGAATTTATTCGGGAGACTTTGGTGTGGATGGGCTTGTCCCCAAACCGTTTTTATGGAGATGGTATTTCGTAAAATCGAATATGCTATCGAAGGGGATTGGAATAAACAACGTGCCTTGGATAGGGCTCCCTGGACGGGGGAGAAGATTCGTAAAAAACTGCTCAAATGGGCTATTTTTGCCCTAATTTCCTTCGTAATTGCTAATTTGTTGTTGGCTTATGTGGTAGGTGTAAAAGAATTAGTCAAAATCGTCACCCACCCCATTTCCGACAATCCGGGGCTATTCGCCGGGATAATGACCTTCACGATTATCTTCTTTTTTGTATTCGCTTGGTTAAGAGACCAAGCCTGTACGGTCGTATGTCCTTATGGTCGGTTGCAAGGAGTATTGCTCGATAAGAAGTCGGTGGTGGTCGCCTATGATCATGTGAGAGGAGAGCCACGCGGAAAACTTAGAAAGGGGCAAGAGCGAGAACTGGGCGATTGCATCGACTGTTTTCAATGTGTACGTGTGTGCCCGACGGGGATCGATATTCGGAATGGAACGCAAATGGAATGTGTGAATTGTACCGCTTGCATTGATGCTTGCGATAATATAATGGATCAGGTTGGGTTTAAAAGAGGCTTGATACGTTATGATTCTGAAGAAAATATACAGGAAGGTAAGAAAAAGAAGTTATCGGCTAAAGTAGTTGGTTATGCGGCTCTTATGCTCGTGCTATGGGGCGGACTAGTCTATTCCATGGTAACGCGGTCGGCTACGGAAACCTCGTTACTCCGGGTGCCGGGAACTCGTTATATTGAAAATGCCGACGGTACGATAAGCAACCTTTATAACTTTAAAATATACAACAAGACAAATCATCCTATCTCAGCGGAAATTCGTTTATTAGAAGACGAGGGGACGTTAAAATTTGCAGGTACCCCCGATCTCACCTTGGAGCCAACAGGGTTGGTACAGGGCACCTTATTCATTACGCTACCGGCCGAGGCTTTGAAAGACAGGAAGAATATAGTGCGGGTAGGCGTCTTCGAAGAGGGTCAACAAATTGAAGCCCTCGAAACTACATTTATGGCACCGAATAGACATTAGATTTGCATACAATTAACCGAATAAGCTATGAAATGGCGATATAACTGGGGTTGGAATATTGTGCTGTTATTCAGTGGGTTTGTAATCATGATTTCTGTGATGGTCGGAATGAGTGTGAGCCAGAAGATCGATTTGATTTCTGACGATTATTATGCCATGGAACTCGTCCATCAGGAAAAAATTGACAAAATAAAAAGGGCTAATGGGCTGCCCAATGGAGTGACCTGGAAGTTGAACGAACAATATCTGGATGTCGTTTTCCCGGAAAATATCCAACAAAATTCCATCGGTGGTAACGTTATTCTTTACTGCCCATCCGACAATCGAAAAGATAGGTCTTTCCCCATTCAATTAGGTGAAAATCATACCCTACGCATTCCTAAAACAGATTTAGAACCGGGTCGATATCGTTTGCAAGTCGATTGGTCAGTTAACGAAGTCACCTATTGGCATGAAGGCGTAATTAATATAGACGGATAAAATAGGGATGTTGTATTTGGCATTGATTTTGGGGTTTACTAGTAGTTTACACTGCGTCGGTATGTGTGGACCCATCGTCCTTGCCCTTCCTGTTCATAATCGGTCGGCATTTGGCAAAATCGTAGGTGTAACCCTCTACAATGTCGGTCGTATATTCGTCTATGCCATATTTGGGTTGATCGCTGGAAGTATAGGTTTAGCTGTTGGCGAATGGCAAAACTGGGTGTCGATAGGAGCGGGCGCCCTGTTGTTGGCAGTGGCTCTGGGTGTCGGTGGTGTATGGGATTCCTTATTAAGCGGCACCTTATTTCAACATAAAATCGCTCGACTGGGGACTCAAATCCGAAAACGCCTCCATAATCGGAGTTTCTTCTCCTTAGCCGTAATGGGCTCCTTGAACGGACTATTACCATGCGGGATGGTTTATTTAGCCTTAATCTCAGCCCTTGCCATGCCCGATAGTTTTACGGGGGCCACGTATATGGCGGTATTCGGACTAGGAACTCTTCCAGCCATGATGCTAACTGCTTTTATGGGGCAATGGGCCAGTATAAAATGGCGAATGAGCTTTAAAAAACTTACTCCTTATTTGGTAGCACTCGCAGGTATTGTCTTGATTGTAAGAGGTATTATGCCCGAGTCAATGCACCCACACCACCACCAACCTACTACGGCTATTCCGGTCTGCATAGGAGAATAAATCGTTAAAATTGATCAAAGTTGGGAATTGATTAGGTAAATATATCTACCTAGGCTGACCAATGTCATGTGTTTTCAATATTTCCCCTTCTACTTTTGAAAAAAACAAGCGCAATGACTTCTGAACTATTAACTAAATATGATGTTCCGGCTCCTCGATATACGAGTTACCCTACGGTACCCGATTGGGATGTCGTAGT
>JBAYRB010000172.1:0-6040 GCA_041676905.1 Spirosomataceae bacterium | reverse complement strand
TAGTCCATAAATTTTTAACTATTATTGGTAATATTGTACCCAAATTTTGCAAAGTATTGGCGGGCAAGCTGGTGATCATGCTTAAAAAAGAGCGTTTCAGAAGGTTTATAGAATATTTTTCCACTCATTTTCCCGACCCCAAAACGGAGTTAGTTTACCAGAACCCCTACGAATTGTTGGTGGCGGTCATATTATCGGCACAGTGTACCGACAAGAGGGTGAACATGGTAACTCCCTTGTTATTTGAGCGCTTTCCAGATGTGCATTCCTTGGCGGCTGCCACTCCTGAAGAAGTGTTTACCTATATTCGTTCCATCTCCTATCCGAACAATAAAAGCAAACATTTGGTAGGGATGGCTCGCATGCTTAAGGAAGAATTTGGTTCAGAAGTGCCTGAAAAAGTGGAAGACTTGCAACGTTTACCTGGGGTAGGGCGTAAAACTGCTAATGTCATCGCTTCGGTCATATATAATCAACCGGCGATGGCTGTCGACACGCATGTCTTCCGAGTTTCCCATCGGCTTGGGTTGGTACCGGTTAAGGCAACCACACCCCTGGCGGTTGAAATGGCATTGGTGAAGTATATCCCTAAGGAACTTATTCATAAAGCGCATCATTGGCTTATACTTCACGGACGTTACGTTTGTCTGGCAAGAAACCCCAAGTGTAACATTTGCGAACTTAAATCGTTCTGTAAATACTATGAAAAGAATGGTTTGGAAAAAATTGAAAAAAATATTCTACCCCCAATCCAACCAAATTGACCCAATTCTAATCTTAGTTTCATAATAACCTACTCGCCTACTAAGTGAGGGGCAGGTAAATACGTTTTAATAACCAATTTTATTTAAATGAAAAGATCCTTATTGAGTGTATTGATTTTGTGTGTGGCGATCGTAAGCTCCTGTATGAAGGGGGTGGATGAAGTAGCCAAACAGGATGAAAATGAAAAAATGATACAAGAGTACTTGACCACTAATAACCTGACTCCCACTAAAGACACAATCGGCCTTTATGCCGTCATAAGAGATTTTAATCCTGGTGCACCGAAACTGAACCTTGGTGACTCTCTGAAAGTCAATTATGAAATTTTCTTGTTGGATGGGACCAAGGTCGTGGAATCAGAAGCTGGTAAACCCTTGGAGTTTTTACATGGTTTTGCTCCATTATACGGCTTTGACCTGGCATTAAGCTGGATGCGCCCAGGTGAAAGCGCAACGGTTTTGATTCCCTATTACTTAGCCTTTGGATCCGGCGGTAGTTCCGATAACAAAGTCCCCGGTTATGCCCCGATTCGAGTCGAACTGGAATTAGTGAATGCCAAAAGTGAAGGGCAACAAATCGCCGAATATATCTTAAAAAACGGCTACGAGATGGACATGATCACTCCTGATAACCTCCACATCAAATGGCTGACAAAGGTAGAAGAAGGTGATTCCCTGGGTATGGGTAAAGATATTAATGTGGCGTACAAAGGATATTTGTTAAACGGTAAAAAATTTGATGAGGGCGCCTTTAATCACCTCACGGGATCGAATGCTACCATCAAAGGATTCGACTACGGTGTGCGGAAAATGAAATTGGGGGAAAAGGCGTTAATTATATTTCCGTCGAAGCTAGGTTATCAACATTATGGCAACGGCTCCGAAATTCCTCCTTTCGCTCCCCTGGCATTTGAGGTAGAAATTACCAAAGTTTATTAGTTCTTCAAGGCGAAGCAGGATGGATATGGGGTTCCATCTCCGAATTATAACGGTTCAATTGCCAGGTTAATGAACCCTTGTTAAGGTCGACTTGCCAACTTTCTTCCAGAATTATTTCGCCATTACTATCTTTATAGGTTGCTGTCACACGGGCATTTTCGAATGCCAGTGTGGCAAAACCGTTATAGCCGACCCGGTGTCTACCGATCGTTTTTCTTACTCTGCGGTCGTAAAATAAGAGGCCTTTTCTATCTTTTTCGTGCTTCGGAAGATCTAATTCAACGGGCATTCCACCGATACCTATACATCGACCATACACGTGTAAACCGTCGATCACTTCCTGAAATTGGTATCCAATTAACCGATGTTCATGCCCCCAAAACCAAATAACGGGTCGTTTAGCAGTGGATAAAAGTTCGGCGATCTGCTGTGCAGGCCGCAAATACTGATTACGGTACCCCGATAAGATGGGGTGATGGCTTAGAAAAATCAGCCCTCGCCGATCCTTATGATCCCCGACATTAACAACATGCTGTAGCCATTCTACTTGTTCTTTTCGAAGATGTCCGTCCGGAGGGAAAAGTACCTCAAGAAAAGGTCGACCTACGGATGTATAGGCTGTATCCAGTCCGATGACCCGCCAATACTCATTCTCAAGGCAGAAAAATCCGGCTTTTTGACTCACTTTAAACCCATCGGAGGTAGCATACATCGCCGGTAAGAGATGATTGAAAAAAGCATCCCCATTGGAATACATTTCATGATTTCCGGGTAAGGCCAAACTCCCTGATTTTCCATAATACCATGAAGCGTGAGGTGCAGTAAAATTTTCCTCTACTTCTTGGGGAGAACCCACAAAATAAATATCTCCTAAATGGATGGTATAATCGGGAGCCTCCCAAGCGACGCGGTGTGCCACTTCGTCCGCCTCTTTGGTATCATTTGCCCAATCCGAAAGTAAGGCCAGGGTTACCTGACCGTCGGTCTTAGTTGGATGAAATTTATAAATCCCTGAATCTCCTTGTGAGGGATAATATTGATAGGGATGCCTCTTCCCAAACCGACTGCGCATATAATGCCAGCCAAATCCAATTATGTTGGTTTTAAAGAATTCTTCGATGCGCCGTGTGACCGATGAAGTCTGTGCAACATATTCTTCGTAGAGCTTTTGTTGGGTGCGGGCATGGTTTTCCGCCTGGGTGTGACCCAGGTTCAGATACTTCTCGGTATTTTCTTCCTGTTGTAGAGACATGGCTGCCTGGGTATTCTCATCCCGTTAAGAGCCTGAACGGCAACAAACAGATGATTATAACCCATCTCTCAGCTTCTTTTCCAATTCTTCCGCAAGAGGCACGAGTACGTGGTCTTCGATGATTTGGTGTTTTCGAAGCTCCAATTCAAACAACTCTACCTGATTGAGGAAAATTCGATAGGGAAGTGGGGGTTGTTGATCTTTTTCGACGTAATTGTGGATGATGACACTCACTTCTTTCAACTCCTCTTCTACCTCATCGTGTCCTTCCTGAAAGGCGGCAATAGAGCTATTTTCAAGCAAATCCTTTTGCTCGTCCACAGTAAGCCGACCCTTACTCGCATCAATAAGACGCTGGATATAGGGGAGAATATGTTTTTCTTCCAGCGTGAAATGTCGAACTAACTTGTTTTTATACTGGTTGAAAAACAAAGCCAAACTTGCTAAAAGCTGATGTGTCTGGCCGTATTTACTGAAAATATGAAGCAAGGATTGCTCTAATTCCGGGATTTTTTTAGTCAAATAGTAACGATGGGAAGCATGTATATAAGCGACAATTTCTTCGAGGGAGAACTTTCTGAGTTTTTCCTGAAAGAAGTCTGCTTCTGCATCGTTATCATACAAATCGAGAATTAGTTCTACCAATTCGTGATTGAGCTCAATCCCATCCGAACCAGGGTTGGGAGAGAGAGCCGAGGTATCAAGACGCTCGGTAACCAATTCATACATTTTCGTAGTGGAGATTAACTCCTCGTAAGTCCTCGGATTCATATCACTATCACATTTTCGCTTAAAGTTAGGATCTTTTAAAAAAACTCAAAATGACTAACCTTAGTTATTCTCCAAAACCTACTTTTTTAGATTCGTTATACATTTTCTCGCTCTAAAGGCAAACTCATACAATGAAACCCTCCCCTTGCACGGGACAGTTCTGCGGACGGGATGGTCACGATCATATCATTGAGCTCCTCCGGCTTTTTAAAATCCTCCTCAAACGCTCGCAACAATTCTTCCGCTCCCATAACTTCAAACCCAGCTTCTCTGAAAGCTTCCAATGTTCGGTCATTCCGATCATAGCCGAGCACAACACCATCGCGAAGCGCTAAAACATTGCATGAATCGGTCCACTGTTCGCGATCACTATAGGGGAACTCTCCTTTTCCGGAGTAAATAAACTGCACAGGTTCGGTACAGCCTAACTCATTCCGACTGATATCTTCTAGGAGATCTTCCAGATTATCGAATCTAAACGGATTTGTAGCACCGCGTTTAAATTGTAGAATCTCGAGTTGTTCTTCGAGTTGCTTCGCTGCAAAATGATGCAAAATGTCGTTCTGCTGTCGCCGGTCATCGTGTCTCCCCAGCGATCTTAAAAGTACCCACGCGTTTTTCTTTACCTGAGTAACAATGGTATCTAGGTGCATATAATCCCTTTTCTTAGGGATTTTTAACACGGTGACCTTATCGACAATATGCTGCTCAAAAAGTAGCTCAACCGTTTGATGAACCGCATATAGTGATGTTCTTTCGCTGTTTCCCATCAACAGATGACCGGGTGCTATCATCATTAAATCCCCACCCTCCAGCGTTGCCCGGTGTAAATCGCTGGAAAACTTGTCGTCTGATTGAAGGAAAGTCTGCCCATTTTCGGGTAATTCAAGAATAACCGATTTGCATTGGGTAAAATAAGGATGATTATAGAAAATATACTGTGTGAGTAACGATTCACGAGCACGAACAGAAGTAGCCGCTTTACTAAGTAGGAGGTGCTGGTTTATAACCACACCGAGATCCCTGGTAAATATCAGGTTGGGTAAAGGGGAAAAAAGCATATGCCCATCGGGTAAGGTTCCTGAAATCAATACCCTAGAAAGCTCAATCGGATCCAGTTTATTGAGGTATTCCTGGGTTTGGTAAGAACATCGTTCGATGCCTGCTACCGACGACGTGAGTCTTTGCTTTATATTTTCATCTTTTACTATATCAGCAAGTAGCACTTCCAGTTCAAGCACTTTGGAAGAACTGTAGAAATGGTCGGATCCTGGTTTGAAAAAACTTCGATCAGGCTCGGTTAGGAGTGCATGCGTGCGGCCTCTGATTTTTTCGGGGTCAAGAAACCACAGCAGGAGCATTACGTATAAATCGTATTCCTTTCTTCGCATGGTATCCAGGTGTACGATATCCTCAAACAGCCAGTCGAGAGCTTTCGATGGAATTACTTTTCCTACCCCCCGATCGGGACTGTGAATCAATACCCTACGAAGAGGGCTAGTTTCATTTTTGACCGAAAAACCTGTTTCCGATTCTTTTTTACTTCGCTTCTCCATAAAATATCAGTTTTGTACCGTACTGGTCCTGCATATCTGCCCGAAATTGGGTAGATGAGCCTGCCAGGAAAGTGGCATCACTCATAAAAATACAAATTCCAGGAACGAGTCTGTTACATATTCGGTTGTTAAACAGAGAAGGTCAGGGAAATCGTACCCGTGGTTTTAATAAACGGCTGATCCTTGCTACTTTTGCGTTCTTTAATATATTCGGTAACGTTAATAGATCGAACAATATATGTTAAAAATTAAGGGTCTTCAAGCATCGATAGGAGACAAACAAATTTTAAATGGGATAGACCTGGAAGTAAAGCCGGGTGAAGTCCATGCTATCATGGGCCCGAATGGTTCAGGAAAAAGTACACTTGCATCGGTATTAGCTGGAAGGGAAGAGTTTGAGGTTACGGGAGGTACGATTGAATACAAAGGCATGGATTTACTTGAAAAATCGCCTGAGGAACGTGCTGCTGAAGGGGTATTTCTAGCCTTTCAATACCCAGTCGAAATTCCTGGAGTTACGACGATCAACTTTTTGAAAACAGCCGTCAATGAAATAAGAAAATACAGGGGGGAAAATCCGTTAGATGCAGCCCAGTTTCTACGTTTGGTGAAAGAAAAAGCCAAATTAGTGAATATGAATGATGCGCTTTTAAAACGGGCGCTCAACGAGGGCTTTTCGGGCGGAGAGAAAAAGAGAAACGAAATTTTCCAAATGCCTGTTTTAGAGCCTACTTTGGCCATTTTGGATGAGACGGATT
>JBAYRB010000171.1:0-6042 GCA_041676905.1 Spirosomataceae bacterium | reverse complement strand
GAAATCCATGCGCGAGAATTTACCGGAATTTCGTCGTTCCGAGCGATGGTAAAATATGGGGATGATCGATGGAACCTTTCTTCGACGTTTATCCGAGACAAGATTTTATATGGAACTGGAAGCTATTCTCAAATGGATCATTCTGTGACAGATCGTTACGGAATCAAAGCCCAACGAGAATTTCAATACCGTTTCACTGATTCCCAACTTTCACTCCTTACCGGTATTGATTTCAACCAATACCAGGCAAAGGTGAATGGTTATGACATTTCAAACGTAGCTGAAAATCGGACTGATTTGTATGTTTTGACCCGGTGGCAACTCGAAAAGGGCTTGATCGTTTCAGGTAATTTCCGTCAAGCTATAAATGTGGGGTATAAAGTGCCCTTTACTCCTTCGCTGGGCGTTGAACTTCCTGCCATAACACGTACCCATTACAAACTTGGTTTAAGTGGATCGGTTGGAAAAAGCTATCGTGTGCCTACTTTAAACGAACGCTACTGGAAGGATTTAGGAAACCCAACTATCCAACCTGAATCAGGACTAAATCTCGAAGCCGGCCTTTCCCAAACTGCCGTTTTTTTCAAGTTTTTATCATTTCAATCTCGCTATAATCTTTTTCGGCATCGGGTAGATAATTGGGTTTATTGGAACCCTTCCAAAAGCTATAGAGCTGAAAACCTTCAACAAGTCTTGTCAAGAGGGATTGAGCTACATCATCACTTCACTTACCAACAGAACGTATTTAAAATCGGAATTCAAAGTTTGCTCAGTTATACAAGGAGCACGCAAGAAAAAGCATACGATACCTATTCGGAGGAAATACTAGGTCGGCAACTCCGCTTTGTACCCGTTTGGGTGTCAAACCTGAATGCTTTTTTTTCCTATAAACAAACCCATCTCACACTTCAACACCACTTCGAATCCCTAAGGTATATCAACGAAATACAATACCTCCCTCCCTATCATCTCCTAGATTTACTTATCAGCCATCAAATTAGAAAAGGAAAATTAGCCTTCATGCTTCAAACCCGAGTGGCTAATCTGACCAATCAATTATACCTAAACATTAAGTCGAACGCGATGCCTGGACGAAGTTTCCATTTTACACTACACATCCAATACAATTAAACCACATACAATGATCAACATCATGCCTAATCGATTTCCTATTAACGTAGTCGCTTTTTCTGCAGCTCTGTTACTCGCTTCTTGTAAAGATGATCAGGAGGCACAATTACCTGATCAACCCTATGACGATGGTGTTCTGGTGATCAATGGGGGTAACTTTTTTCAAAATAACGGCACCATTTCCTACCTCCAACGAAATAGTAACATCGTACAAGAAAATATTTTTAACGTAGCTAATGGGACTGCTTCACTCCCCCCGGCTGATGGAAGAATCGAAGGTTACGCGGAAGCTAGCGAAACAGGTGTCATAATCTTCGACAACGACACTCCCGGAGCAGATAAACTGGTGTTTGTTGACGCATCCACATTCAAGAAAAAGTCAGAATTATCAGCACCTAGTGTAGAGAACCCACGCGCTATCGTCATGATCAATGAGCGTAAAGCCTATGTGACCAATTGGGACGTCCTAAACGAAGACTGGACCTACAAAGACGGTTTCATTACCATTATCGACCCTGAAAACGGCGAAGAAAGCGGAAAGTTTCATGTCGGTCAAGGCCCGGAGGAGATGGTCATTTATCAGAATAGGGTATTTGTAGGACGAGCCCCCTGGACGAGTCATGAATTAGCGGTGATTGATACGAATACCGATCAGGTAATCGCTTCAATTCCCTTTAACAGTTGGCCTAATCCGATTGGCGTTGATGTCAACGGTAAACTTTGGGTGAAAGAAAGAAACAATCTACATAAAATTAACCCCACAAGCTTAGAGGTGGAACAGACTGTTCAGGTCGGTAACGATTCAAATAAATCTATTGGAGCTGCGACCTTAACCGCCGACAAAAATCATCTCTTCGTTGTGTTGAGTTATTCGAATGAAGAAACCAATTGGGAAGAAGTGGGCGACACCTATCTATTTAACATAGCTGAAACACAAATAAACATTGAAAATCCGGTACTGCGACGGGTGTTTACTGGCTTAGCTGCCGATCCAATATCCCAACAAATATACGGTGGTATTACCCCCTCTTTAACACAAGCTGGCTATGTTTTGCGACTTAGCCCCACTGGGGAATTGCTCGACTCGGTAAAAGTGGAAATCAGTCCGGAAGGTTTTTACTTCAAATAATCATGCGCGTTTCAAACCCGTACTGTTTTTTTTCAATTCTCCCAGGTACAAACCCAAATCGCGATTCCCTATTTCCAAACGAATTTATATAAATTAAAAATGGGGGCTAATTCTTCAAAATTCAGCCCCCATTTGCATAGTATAGAACCCTACCCTTAATCGGTCGAACTACCGTGTGCCCGAGTAAAATACGTTTCAACAACCTCCTTAAAGTCTTTTTCCAAGGTCTCAACCCCCGTATCATCCACAAAGTGCTTTAACTTATGGACAAAATCCCAAAGCGGATCAAAGTATTTATGCCCCGTCTGTTTCTGGAATTCCTCCATGTTAATTCTCTTTTTTTCCTGCATTATCATATGCAAGCCAATAAAGAAATAAGAAAAAGGAAGTTTACTTCCCTGTAAGACCGTACCACTTTGTAAGGTGGTTCGAAACCGACACTTCTTACACTGAAACTGTTTCTTGGAAGCCAACCAATAATGCTGACGACCTCCACATTTTTTACACACGACTCCCTTCCTTAAACGTAAACCCTTGAACGCCTCTTCTGCTAGCGATTCGTTTTTGTACGATGTAATTAGATCCGGTGTTAACATAAGCTTTATGGTATAAACTTCCTATGCAAAAATAGAAAAGCAACCGAAATACTTTAACTACTCTATAGAGTTTGTAGACTATAAAATGGGAAGTTTACCACAAAAGAAAATTTCCCCTTAAAAGGATCCAATATTGATGCTTACCTTTCAAATTACATATAAGAAAGCCTTCGATTTCAAATGGACAATAAACTCTTAAAAATATTAGGGGTAGGTTTTGGGGTGGCCGTAACCCTTGGCGGGACGATTGGTACAGGAATTTTACGTAAACCAGGACCCATAGCCGCTGAACTCGGCGACCCTGGACTCATTATGCTCGTATGGGTATTGGTGAGTATCTACGCTTTAATTGGCACGATATGTACCGTTGAGTTAGGGACGATGTTACCCAGAGCGGGTGGTTGGTATGTATTTACCCAACGAGCATTTGGTGACTATCCGGGTTTCGTGGTAGGGATCAACAGTTGGCTAGGTACCTGTTCGGCCTTGGGGTTTGGTGGTTACACCCTTGCCGAATACACTGCTTTACTTTTTCCTGTGTTAGAGGGGGTGGAATACTGGTTTGCCCTTTGTATTATAGCTCTTTTAGCTGGCTTTCATTGGCTAGGCCTGGGTTGGGCTAGTTCTTTACAGAATGTAATGAGCCTTATCAAGGGAGGTGGTCTTTTAATTTTCATCCTAGCCTGTTTTTTCTATGGTGAACCCGTCGGACTTGAAAAAACAAACGAGGTTACGGCCACCGTTTTAGGTCATGGTAAATGGATCGCCCCCCTATTGTTTTCGCTCCAGGCCGTTTTTTACACATTTGACGGCTGGCATTCCGCGGCCTATTTTTCCGAAGAAGATCGAAACCCCTCGCGGAACCTACCCAAGTCGATGATTGGGGGAGTACTGTTAATCATTATTATCTATTTATTGACCAATTGGGCGATTTTGTATGTATTGCCCATGGAAACGCTACAACAGTCGAAACTTGCGGCGGCCGATGCCATAGCGGTTGTTTTTGGGGCTGGGGCAGGAAAATGGGTCACCGTGTTTCTGATTATTTCCATATTGGGAATCGTCAATGCCCAGTTACTTTTTAATCCCCGAGTTATCTTTTCAATGAGTAGGGATGGATTGTTTTTCAGAGGTGGGGACCAGGTAAACAAAAAGGGCACTCCCGCGATGGCAATGCCCCTTACTGCTTTGATGGCTATGCTTTTTATACTCTCCGGTCGGGAAACCAGTGAAAAACTTTCCGATATTGCCACATTCTTTTTTGTACTGGGTTATGTATCGGGGTTTGCTTCACTGATCATGTTGCGTCGAAAGGAACCCGGTCTTCCCCGGCCTTGGCGAACCCCACTATATCCCTATCTACCTGCTGCCATGCTCCTCGTTTCTGTCGTTTTTTTAATTATCGCAGCGTATCAGGATACGGGAGCAAGCCTTTATGCGATCGGTTTTCTGGCCTTAAGTTATCCCGTATACCGCATGATCATTTGGCTTAACCGACGTTAAGTATCGTTAATTTGACATTAAAAAGGCAAATCATCATCGTCCCCATTGGTTAGCGGAGGTGCTAAAGGCGGCGCGGTACTGGAATCGGATGCCTGCGAACCTCCTTGTGTTGCCCCCGACTTTTCGACTTTCCAAGCACGTGCTTCGGTGTACCATCTTCCATTATACTCCCTACTTTCCAAATCGATACTAGCCGTAACAGTCTCTCCTTTTTGCAGAGCAGCTTGATCAATACGATCACCCCAGATGGAAATACAAACTTTCTTGGGGTACTGTGAGGGGGTTTCAATAATAAATTCTTGTTTGCGCCAAACACCGTTTCTTCCCTCTCCACTTACTACCGGTAAAACATCGATGACAGTTCCTGAAATTTCCATTGATAAGTTTAGTATTTAATTTTTTATAAACAGAATCTCAAAATAAAGGCTTTTGACATTCTTATCAAAGTAGGAAAAATCGGGAAGTAGTTTCATTTCACTTTTTCCCACCAAGGTTCAAATTCTCTATTTTCGCCAGGGGTCACCATTTCACCGATTCGGGGTGTAATCAAGGGGAGTTTCTGTTGAGCGGCAGCATCCACAACACGTCGGATAGGTTCATCCCAAGAATGAAATGCCAGGCTAAATTTCCCCCAATGAACTGGAAATAAATGCTTTGCTTGAAGGTCCCGGGCAGCTTGTACAGCCTCTTCCGGGGTCATATGAATCATTGGCCATAAGTTGCTATATTGACCACATTCTAAGAATACTAAATCAAATACTCCGAATCGCTGACCGATTTCTTTAAAGTGCGGTCCATAGCCTGAATCCCCGCCGATTAATATTCGACTATTAACAGTTTCCAGAACAAAACCCGACCAAAGACTGATATTTCGACGGTAACTTCTTCCTGAGAAATGCCTGGCGGGAACACTGGTGAATTTAACTCCCTCAAAGATTTCGGTATGCTCCCACCAATCCAACTCTGAGATATTTTCAGTAGGAACGCCCCACCTTTCCAAAGTTTCGCCAACCCCTAGTGCCGTAAGAAATCGCAAAGGTTTTCCACTTTTCTCTCGATTCAACCAAGTTTTAATCGTTAGGTAGTCGAGATGATCGTAGTGGTCGTGTGTTATGATAATCAAATCACCTGACGGGAAATCCTGTGGTGTGAATATATCGGGTCCTTTAAAACTTTCAGCTCCGAAAAACGATACCGGTGAAATAGGACTAGTAAACACCGGATCGACCCAAATCCTCTTCCCTTCTATTAAAAGAAGATAGGATGAATGGCCAAACCAAATGACTCGAAGCGGCCCCGAGGTGGGTATTTCCCGGATTCCCTGTTGAACTATTGGCAGGGAGATTTGTGGGCGTGTAGACGCTGATCTTCTCCCGAATATCTTGAGAAAAAATTCTATATTCCCAACATTTTCAGGGCGCATGGGGGTGGGTAAAAGATTGTTAAATACGCCATTTTTATGGGCTTTCGATCGCTTCATACGGTCTAATCGCTCTTGTTTTTGGGGGAAGCTGCCAAAAACGGGTTGCTGAATAAACCAGCCTACTCCTAGCACAATTAGAATTCCAAAACTGAGAAATAGTAACATTATTTTCTTAAGGATTCGTAACATTATTCATATCGTCCAAATTAGTGGGAGCAAATACGCGTTTCCCCATCATATCTGTTAACTTGCAAGATAAT
>JBAYRB010000170.1:0-6048 GCA_041676905.1 Spirosomataceae bacterium | reverse complement strand
TGACGATTTTGAGTATCCACTTTACGGACGAAAACTCACCCGCAAGTTAATTTCGATTAATCCTTTTGAGCAGGGTTTACGACCCATTCCCCCAGAGGCTGACTACCTGTTTTTCTCAAAAAACGTAATCGCACCGCAACCTGGAGATATCCGTTTGGGAACCGATACGACGATGAAAAACATGATCGTACCTGGGGAAGATTATTATTTAAGAAAACTGAAGTAACCTTTACTTCCGGATCGCATTCTATAAAATTATGGTACTGGCTATCATGCAACCCTACTTTTTGCCCTATGTCGGCTATTTTCAACTCTTGGGGGCAGTGGACAAATTCGTAATTTATGACGATGTAAATTATATCAACCGAGGTTTTATTAATCGTAATAACTTCCTGTTTAATGGGCAGCCAGCCCTTTTCACGATCCCCCTACAAAAAGCCAGTCAGAATAAACTTATTAGGGAAATTACGCTCAGCAGTGACACCAATTGGCAGCATAAGCTGCTAAAAACAGTAGAACAAGCGTATCGAAAAGCCCCCTATTTTTCTGTTATTTACCCTTTACTCGTGGATTTACTCGCATACGAGTCCGAAAATGTGGGTGATTTTTGCCACAATGCGCTGGTCAAAATCAGCAACTATTTAGAGTTACAAACGGAGATCGTCCCTTCTTCAACGGTTTACGACAATGCGCATTTAAAGGGGCAAGATCGTATACTTGACATTTGTATCCAGGAAAAAGCCACGCATTATATTAACCCCCAGGGCGGGATGGCTCTCTACGACAAGGGCATTTTCGCCGAAAAAGGAATCAAGCTCTCATTTTTAAAAGCGGGGCTTACCCCCTACCCCCAGTTTCAAGAGCCCTTTGTTCCGGGACTTTCCATCCTAGATATGCTTATGTTCAATAGCGTGTCCCAAGTACGGGAGCTACTCCAACACTACGAACTGGTATAAAAATTGCTTTTCTACAGGAAATTTTCCAAGTTTGTTTGTTTGAACTTTACCTATTGACAAAAATCCACACGGATGGCAGACGTAATCATTTTCGGTGTTCTGGATACGGCAGAACTAGCTCACTTTTACCTTGAAAACGATTCGGAACATAACGTTGTAGCTTTCGCTGTTAACAGAGAATACATCACTGAAAACAGTTTCAAAGGCCTTCCCGTGGTTGCCTTCGAGGAAATAGAACAAGTCTTCCCCCCTTCCGATTTTTCTTTTTTTGCGCCCATGACCGCCAGGAACATGAACCGCAATAGAGAAAAAGTTTATTTAGAAGCCAAGCAAAAAGGATATTCGTTTATATCCTACATCAGTTCGAGAGCCACCGTTTATGATAAATCCCTAATCGGTGAAAACTGCTTTATCCTGGAAGATAATACCATCCAACCTTTTACGACGATAGGTAATAACGTGGTGCTGTGGAGCGGTAATCATATTGGCCATCACGGCCGAATCGACGACCATGTATTTTTTACTTCGCACGTAGTTCTTTCAGGACATTGCCACGTTCATCCGTATTGTTTCTTTGGCGTAAATTCAACCATTAAGGATTATACTAATATTGCACAAGGCACCCTGCTCGGTATGGCCTCCTCCCTCAACAAGGATTCAGAAGAATGGGGTATTTACGTAGGCGTTCCTGCAAAAAGGGTACCCGGGAAACTTAGCTACGAAGCATACTAGTCTTTTGTAAGATCACCGCTGTACGAAAACAATGCCGGGATAACGGTAATAGTAATGAATAAGAAAATTCTATTTGTAAGTCACGACGCCAACAGAGCTGGAAGCCAATTATTGCTACTCCAACTACTGAAAATTTTGAAACAGAAAAGGGTTCCAATGGAGCTTCTTTTGTGCGATGGCGGGGTGGTTACAAAGGATTTCGAAGCGGTATTGCCTACCATTAAGTTGCCGAAAAACGATCACTATGTGGTTAGTCCGCTGGGTGATAAACTACTTTGTAAAATCGGCTTTTCAGAAACCCTCCAACGTCGTGCAAAAAACAAACGCCGCGAAGCTATTGAACAGCAGCTCAACGCCAAGGACTTTGGACTGATCTTTATTAATTCTATCGCCAACGCCGGAATCTATTTCAATGAATTAGAATTTCTTCACCATTTGCCGGTTATTCTCTTTGCCCATGAGCTGGAAATGTCGGCCAATATGTATGCGAAGCGGAACGAACTCGAGTTCCTATTGCAGAAAACAGATCACCTGATTGCCGTTTCACAAGCCGTCGCTGATTTTTACATCCGAGAATTCAATTTTCCTAAGGAGTCGGTGAGTATTCTCACTTTGATTGATCACGACTATATCGACGAAAACTTCAAAAACGCCAACCACGGCTTACTGGAAGAGAAATATAAGTTGCCCAGCGATGCCATTGTCATTGGCGGTTGCGGAAACGCAGAATGGCGTAAAGGAAACGATATATTCAATTGGATTGCCAGTTTCGTCATATCAAAAACAGCCCCGTTACCCGTATACTTTGTGTGGGTGGGCGCCGGGGAGCAACATGCTATCTATCAATTAATCCAAAGAGACATTGTCCAAATGGGCTTGTCGGATCGAATTATTCTCATTCCCCCGACCCCACATGCCTTGGATTATATTAGTCGTTTTGATATCCTATTATTGTGTTCGAGGGAAGATCCCTATCCGTTAGTGGTGATGGAAGCCGCACTCAATGAAACGCCCGTAGTCTGTTTTCAAGGAGCAGGGGGTGCACCGGAATTGATCGCTAACGACGCCGGACGTACCGTCCCCTATCTCGACATTCCCGCTGCGGCAGAGGCCATTATCCAATTGATCCTCGACCCCAATGAAAGAACTGCCCTAGGAAGAAAAGGCCGAGAAAAAGTGTTGGAAAGACACAAAACAGGACCCAGTGTAGAGAAAATCATGGCCATCATCCGGAAATATCTAAACGTAAGACTTTCTGAGAAACTGGACCAATGACGATTGCATTTACGATTTGCTCCATAAATTACCTGGCGCAAGCGCTCACCCTAAGAGAATCGCTGGCAAAAACGAATCCGGAAATAAACTTTTTTGTAGGGCTGGTCGACCGCCTCGACCATGTGAGCTTCGAACCCAAATATCAACCAAAATGTCCGCTGATCGAAGTACATCGTATCGGAATCGATGGTTTCGATGAAATGTGTAATCGCTACGATATCACAGAACTTAATACGGCGGTTAAACCCTTTTATTTCTCATATTTTTGGGAGAAATACCCGGAAGCTAATAAAGTGATCTATTTTGATCCGGATATTATCGTTTATCAACCCCTCCACCAGTTGCTCGCCAATCTGGATCACCACGATGCCGTGCTCACCCCCCATATTCTTTCCCCCATTGAGGACCAGAAAACGCCAAATGAACTACACCACTTGAATACGGGGATCTATAATCTAGGCTTTGTGGCATTCAACAGAAACGAACGAACGACTTCCTTCGTCAAATGGTGGGAAGAAAAACTGACCTATGAATGTTTAATCGCCTTGTGCGATGGACTTTTCGTGGATCAAAATTGGATGAACTTTTTACCGGTATTTATCGAAAACGTCCATATTGAACGTGACCCAGGCTATAACGCAGCCTATTGGAACCTGCACGAACGAACTTTTTCAAAAAACGACGAAGGATTTCAGGTGAACCAAAAGCATTCACTTATATTCTTTCATTACAGTGGTTATGATCCTGCCAAACCCCAAATATTGTCTAAATATCAGGATCGTTTCGAAATGGCCCAGCGGCCTGATTTACACGAACTTTTCGACTACTACGGGGAGCGTTTGAGGGAAAATGGACAGGAATATTATCGAAAATTCCCCTGTGCTTATATCAAACCACCACGGGTTTTACGATACCAACGCGTTCGAAAATCGCTGAAAAAACCATTCGAATACCTGTCCAATGTATTTGACACCATCTGATGCGTGAACTAGCAACGATTGTTATACCAGTTTGGGAAAATTACTGGTCCGCAGAAGATTTAAGTCTTCTCCAACAGGCTATATACACATTAAAAGGATTTTCATTCGTTTTCGTAAGTGGGGAGAACCAGTACCAGGAGCAAGTGCAGCAATTGTTTCCTGAATCAACCTTTTACCGATTCGATCCCAAATACTTTTCTGGGCAAAAAGCCTTTGCACAATTAACCCTTCGCGAAGAGTTTTACGAACAATTCGGCTGGGCAGAGTATATGCTTTTATTACTTGGAAATACAATATTTGTAAAAAACGAACTTCACTATTGGTGTAAGCAAGGACATGATTATGTGTCGGATAAGAACGGTTGGTGCTCTTTACGAAAAATCGATCGTTTTGTTACGTTAACTAAAAAAAACAGAAGAGGGATACATAAATTCCTATCTGGTAGCGTTGCCTTTGAAAATGATCACATATACTGGCACAAGAAATCGAAAGGCTTATGGCCAGCCCTGAACGTACCGACTGAAATCGTAAGCAGGTATTTTTCCCTCCCATTTGATCAAGTGAATTGGGATCTCAAACGCATTGATATGCCGTTTACGATTACAGGTATCGACCCAAATAGCCATGCTGAAAAACTCGAATTACTACTTAAGCAAAAATAGATTACCATTTTGATCAGTTTTTTTACCGTTTGCAATCGTTATCATCTCGCTGAAGCCATCGCGCTGGGGGATAGTATTCGGACGCATCATCCCACTGCCCGATATGTGATCGGTTACGCAGACAGTGCTCCTCTCTCCGTCCCTGCTATTGCGTATGACATCATCCCTGTCGAAGAAATTGGTGTACCCTATTTGACCGAAATGAGTGAACGTTATTACGATTTCGAATTCGTTCACGCTGTTCGACCCTGGTTTGCACAATTTTTGTTTAAGCAATCGGAAACAGGAAGTGAATGGGTTTTTCTTACTCCGGTTTCGTTGGTCTGTCGACCACTAGACGATCTGGTAAAACCGAACCAAGACTTTTTGTTGACGGCTAATATCCTTGAGCCACTTCCCGTCAATGGAAACTTGGATGACAAAAGAATTTTGAATATCGGGATGTTTAATGCAAATGCATGGATGGCCAAAAATACGGAACCCGTTAGAATGCTGTTAGATTGGTGGGCGTCCCGTACGGTAGATCGTGCATTTTTCGACCTCTGTGACGGAATGTGCCTGGATCAATTATGGTTAAACTACGTTCCCATCCATGTGCCAGCCTGGGGAATCATACGAGACCCGCTTTGGCGGCTGGGGTTAAACAACACGCCTTATACCCAATTTACCATGCAACGTCAATTGCCATCGGTCAATGGGTTTTTTTTCTTTACGATCGATTTCACCGGTTTACAGGGTTATCACCCCGTATGGTCGGATCATCACCGTTTAGGACAACATCCGGGCTGGCAAATCATGCACAGAAATTACAAGAGTTTACTGGAGAATTATACCCAATACAAGATTCCAGGTAAAGCCCATTTTGGAAAATATGCACCCATATCGATACTGCGGAATTTTCGAAAAGCCGTGAAGTCAGAGCTGGACCAGATCGTCAAACTAATTGATAAAGTAGAAATATAAGGGATGAAATCATTGAATCTCTATTCAGGTCTTTTAAAGAAATTTGTTTCGAAACAGATGGATAAGAAAGACCTCCCCGATTTTTCGGGTCTTGTAACACCGAAACTGACCATAATAACCCCTTCCTATAATCAAGCAGATTTTCTGGAAAGAACAATCTTAAGTGTTTTGAATCAGGGTTACCCTAATTTGGAATATATCGTTATCGATGGTGGATCCACGGATCACTCGGTCGATATTCTGCGGAAGTACGAAAAACACCTTGCTTTTTGGGTCAGCGAGAAAGATAAAGGCCAGGTAGATGCATTGAATAAAGCATTAAAAAGGGCTTCGGGTGAATGGATCGCCTTTCAAAACTCGGACGATGTGTACTTCCCGGAAACATTTTTGAATTTTGCCAAGGCGGTATCGAAGTCGAATGGAGATATATTATATGGCGACCTTTACTTGATAGATACGCAGGATCGGGTATTGGAATTA
>JBAYRB010000169.1:0-6090 GCA_041676905.1 Spirosomataceae bacterium | reverse complement strand
GGACCCGACAATCGGTACAGTTTTACGATGGACAAATCGTACCCGGGGAGGACCCCATGGGTCGAAAACATTATTGGTTTACAGTAAAGCCAATCGAATCGGCCGAAAAGGGCTCGGATCGATGGGCGCTTGAAAATGGCTTCGTTTCCATTACCCCGCTACGATTGGATTTAACCAGTGACGAAGATTTGAAAAGAGTGATGGAGAAAAATTCAGATGAGACTAAAATTTATACGCCTGCTGTTCCCCATTGAAATGTAACAACGCACACGCCTTATTTACAAACGCTTTTACAATTACTTCCATTCCTTATGGGTAGGGTGAAAGAGATGGTTATCAACGATCAGCTTCTCTAACGGGGTTAAATAAGAATAACGACAACTTAACAATTCATTAATCATATCCGGATCTTGAGCGCGTATATAGAGTTGTGCCAATAATATCAGGTAATTTGTCCACGGTTCTGGATCGAAAAGTGCCGCTGAATCCAACAATATTTCTGGCGTTAGTATTTCATCGAAGGGCTCTGTTTGCCAGAAATTCCGAAGCTCTTCGCACTGTTGCTTTAAAAATCGATTTTGATCATCGTCCCAATGTTGCTGATTTGACTCTTCCAATAAGTCGATGAATTGCTGCATTAAGGCAATTTTTCCTATCCTTGTTTTCATATATTTTTTGTGTTGTTGATCGTCTATCCCCCTAACGCAATGGGTTTTAAATGCCCCTGTACTTAAGGAACTTTAATTACGGTAATACCTGGAAGAATAAATGTTACCTGTAAGGAGATATCACTACCCGTGGAGCTTCAGGGATTCTAGATGGCCGATTTAATGGTGGATTTATTTGTTGATATAGTTAATAGATTCGGTTTTCCCTGGCGTAAAAAAGGTTTAGGCATAGATGCGAACAAAATTTGCATACCATTCTTAACAAAGCTAATGTTTTTTTCGGAAATACTTGGCAGTTAATTAATTAAACGGCGGTTTATTTAACATTTATTTTTCACAATTGCCTTCAGAGGTAATAAACGTCGATTATCACTTTCCTCAAAAACAATCGGCTCGTCCGTTCAAAGCATTTGAACCTACCTATCCTTGATTTTAATTAACTGGCGATCTTCGGGCAATTATTCCTCAAAATGTTACCCATGACCGATTCGGTTTCCATCATTTTCATTTACGCAAGGTGGTAACCACAGCATGAATCCCTCTATTCTATTCTTATAAGCTGTTTTCCCCGTGTTCAGCTTACGCTTAAGTACGATAATTGCAAATGCTTCCTGGATATTGAGTCTTATTCAATCATTCTCAAAGTTTTATATCACAGTCAACCATGCGTATTTGTTTCCGACTGTGATTTAGGAACCCCGATTCATCAACTAACCAACGTTAAAATGGAAAATGTAACATCGGAAAACAGTCATGGTTTTCCTCCCCAAAGTCAAAGTTTTCAACCTGGAGTTACCTCAGAAATGAATCCCATTCCCGAGACAGCTCCACGAAATAACAGACCCGGATCCAAATTGAAAGGCAAGGTAGCTGTCATCACCGGGGGTGATAGCGGTATTGGCAGGGCAGTTGCTTTACTCTTCGCTGAAGAAGGTGCCGATATCGTAATTGCTTATTATAATGAACATGAAGATGCGCTCGAGACGGAGAAAGAAATCCGAGCCCGAGGAAGTCAGGTATTGCTATGTGCCGGCGATTTGCAAGACGAAGCTTTTTGCCAGGAAATTGTAAATACAACGATTGAAAAATTTGAAAAAATAGACATTCTCGTCAATAATGCGGCCGTACAGTTTCCCCAAGCCTCACTTTCGGATATCACCAGTGAACAATGGGAAACTACATTCAGAATCAATGTATTTGCTCCGTTTTATCTGACCCGGGCTGCGCTCCCTTATATTCCTGAAGGAGGCAGTATCATTAACTCTTCATCCATAACCGCCTTTCGCGGAAGTGATCGGTTGATCGATTATTCCGCGACCAAGGGAGCACTTATATCTTTTACAAGGGCGTTGGCTTCCTCTTTGGTAGACAGGGGAATTCGAGTAAATGCCGTAGCTCCAGGGCCTATTTGGACGCCTTTGATACCTGCCAGTTTTAACGAAGAGGAGGTGGCAAAATTTGGACAAGATGTGCCCATGGGACGTGCAGGACAACCCGTCGAAGTGGCAACCTCCTACTTATTCCTCGCATCCAGCGACGCAAGCTATTTCACTGGTCAGACCCTACATCCGAACGGAGGGGTGGTTGTCAACACTTGATATACCCAAGAACTATGGCAAAGTATTCAAAAGCAACGCAGAATCTGGTACGCCAACTGATGCGTCGAAAAAAAGCCGGAAAACTTTATAGTGGCAGTGGGCAAAAGGTGACCAACGATAAGCAGGCGATTGCTATCGCTCTGTCCGAAGCTAGAAAAAAAGGGTACAAAGTCCCGAAGGAAGAGGATACCAAAGACGACGAAGAAAAGTAACAAATCCTACACCATTCCAGCCCACTTTAAACCATTGAGTTCCAAAGCTACGCCCGCTACCATGGACATACACTCGCCACGGGATGCGGGCGTTCTTTGTCCTATTACTTCACTGCCTGGTATTTGCGGGATTGGAGACCTAGGTGACTGCGCCTACAATTTCGTAAAATGGCTAGCCGACGCTGGACAAACTTGGTGGCAAATACTCCCAGTAGGTCCTGTTTCTTCCGAGCAAGGTTATTCGCCCTATAGTAGTTGGTGCTCCCAAGCGGGCAACCCCCTTTTGATCAGCCCCGAAATTCTATACCGGAAAGGACTGTTAAAACAATCCGATTTGTCAAAAACCAAGGTATTCGATACTCCGAAAATTGACTACCAAACAGTCTCCCAGATCAAAGATCCCCTGTTAGAGAAAGCTTTTCAACGGTCCAATGCAAGTGAGGATGTTGAATTTCATCGGTTTTGTAAGGAGGAAAAGTGCTGGTTAGACAATTTTTCGAATTACACTGTATTAAAAAAAATTTATAATGGAGCGCCCTGGTATCACTGGCCAGAAAAACATAAAAGTCGATCGGGTAAAAATTTAGAGTCATTGAAAACCCAATATGGAAATAGTATCCAATTCGAACAATGGAAACAATTTCAATTTTTCGAGCAATGGAGCCAGTTAAAAACATACTGTGCTGAACAGGGAATCAAAATCTTAGGTGATATCCCCGTTTATGCCAGCTACGATTCGGTTGATGTTTGGTCTCAACCTCACCTGTTTTCGCTAAATCCTGACGGAAGTCTTCAGGGAGTTGCCGGGGTTCCGCCCGATTATTTTAACCAAGAGGGGCAACGATGGGGTATGCCGGTCTATAATTGGGAGGAGCATATAAATGAAGATTTCGCTTGGTGGAAAAAAAGACTCGCTTCAAATCTTCGCTTTTTTGATAAAGTTCGAATCGATCATTTTAGAGCATTTCATTCCTATTGGGAGATCGGAGCAGATGAACCCACCGCCAAAAATGGGGTTTGGAAGCAAGGCCCTGGAAAGACGTTCTTCCTGAGCATCCAAAAAAATTGGAAAGATTTGCCCTTCGTGGTCGAAGATCTCGGCGAAACTGATCTTGGTGTAGAAAAGCTTAGACGCCGGTTTAAATTCCCGGGTATGAAGGTACTCCAGTTCGCATTTGGTGAAAACCCAGGTGATTCCCCCCATGCGCCACATCATCATAGTCATGATTTTGTCGTTTACACGGGCACACACGATAACAACACCACCTTAGGTTGGTACAAGGATGAACTTACCAGGAAAGGGAAAGCCAGTTTAAACCGTTATGTAGGCCATCGGGTTAATGCCAAAAACATTAATGACACCTTAATACGAATGGCCTATGCTTCAGTAGCACGGACAGCCATCATCCCGTTGCAAGATTTATTCAATATGGATTCAGAGGCCCGTATGAATAGGCCAGGTAGCAGAACCGGCAATTGGAACTGGAAAATACCTAAGCAAATGCTTCAACCCGAATTAGCAAAAAAGCTACTGGATTGGACGCATTTATACAAACGCTAGTTTCCGCTCAAATTGGTATTATCACCCCTTGGATTTTCCTTAATAAACGGGACTTTTCGAATCTTCAAATCAACTTTGGTAACTATAAAGGGAAGTGTAGTGTGAGATATCGATCCCGTCTCTTCGATGGGTATGGTCGTTTTTACGTAACATCCAAATCCGATTCCCCTCATACATAATAGTGCGAAAAGAGTAGGTAATTATCGTATCGTGATAATCGAGGTTGAAGCTTTGAAAGTAGCGTTTAAGATTAATATAATACCCATCTTTCGACCTACCTACTTTGAAGGTAGCTTTAGGGGTATACTTGTCAGGAATGAGGTAAATAATAGAACCGTCGTCATTCCCTTCCTGTACGGACACCCGCATATGCCGCTGAAAATCAAGGTTTAATAATTGGCTGGCTGAATGATTGAAAGTGAGGTAACCATCTTCACTGATTACCGCTCGCGGGGTGCCAAAAAAACTTGGAGAATTTACTTGCGTTTTCATAGGTTTAGATGTAGATTAGTTTAACAAATTATAAATGTAAGCAATTTGCTAACATCTCGCAAAATTTTTATTCTAGAATTGTCAGATTTTAAGTAAACTATGCAGCGGGGAGAACAGATTGCGGTCTGGAGAAAAAAGCGGGGTTGGACTCAAAAAGAACTTGCAGAAAGGATTGGAGTACCTCGTTCTCTAGTAGCGCAGTGGGAAAGTGGTAAAAGGCGACCACACTATGAAAACATGTTTCCGAGGATTTGTAATGTACTCGATGTAGAAATTGAACTCCGTCTTAAAGACCGACGGGAAATGGAAGCAGAGGCGAGTTGATCGTTGGAGGTGCCAAATCGTACAAGTGATCGCAATTTCATGGATAACTAACCGATACCTTGTTTAACTAGGGTACGGGATCTGAATTTTCTTTACGGGAAACCCAAATAGATTCTCAAACCGGCGAATCTAGTAAACCTATTGACCTATAGGAGATGGAGATTAATTTCATGAAGTAGGCGGTGAACCCGAGGTTTTAACTAAATTTGCGGCCAATCCTGAATAGCAGGATTAAAAATTTCTTGAAACCGAAGGTCAATTCCCTTTCCGAATAAGTTTACTTAATGAAAATTCACTCCTTACTCGCAGTTTCTCTCTTTTCCGTTGCCCTTTTTAATTGCTCCCCCGTTTCTGATCAGCAAAAGCCCGACGAAAGTCGATTTACGCCCGTAGTCCTCACTCAGGACCTTGATGAACCTATGGCTTTTGAGGTAATGAGGAACGGTAACGTTTTGATAATCGAGCGTAAAGGTGGGGTAAAATTGTATGATGCCTCGGCCGACTCCACCATTACCGTTGCCAACATTCCTGTCAACACCAAATACACGAGTAAGGCGGGGGTTGTCAGAGAGGCGGAAGAAGGGTTAATCGGAGTCACTTTGGATCCCAATTTCGAAAAAAACAACTGGATTTACCTGTATTACGCTCATCCTACCGAGAGTAAACATGTGTTAACGCGATGGGAGTTTATTAATAACAAGCTGGTGGAAGCTTCCATGAAAACGGTATTGGAGGTTGAAACCCAGCGGGAAACCTGCTGTCATACAGGCGGAGGAATGACCTGGGACACGGACGGAAATCTCTACCTTACAGTAGGTAATAATACAGGAAATGCGTTAATGGCACACACCGACGAACGTCCAGGACGTAAGAACTGGGACGATCAGGCACATGCCGCTAACACAAACGACTTACGGGGAAAAATACTACGCATTCACCCAGAAGAAGATGGTTCTTATACCATACCCGAAGGCAATTTATTCCCTCCGGGAACTGAAAAAACGCGTCCTGAAATTTACACTATGGGCCACCGAAATCCATGGCGTATATCCATAGACAGTAAAACGGGTTATATTTACTGGGGAGAGGTCGGACCGGATGCAAGCGTAGACAGTGAAATCGGTCCCAGAGGTTACGACGAACTCAACCAAGCCCGAAAACCGGGAAATTTTGGCTGGCCTTTCTTTGTCGGCCCCAATGCTCCCTTTCCCTATTATGATTATGAAGCAGGCCAG
>JBAYRB010000168.1:0-6092 GCA_041676905.1 Spirosomataceae bacterium | reverse complement strand
TAGCTGATCGGGTGGAAATCAATGAAGAACGGCTTACACAGGTGAATGACCGATTGGATATATTATACAAGCTCATCAAAAAGCATCAGGTTACAACCGTCGATGAATTAATCACAATACGGGAAGAGCTGCGGGGTAAAATACAACAGTTTGAAAATCTTGATGCAGATCTTCAGAAAGCTCGGGAAAAGGCATCCACGGCGAGAGCTCAACTATTTAAATCGGGTCGGGCATTGTCGGATACCCGAAAAAAGGCCATTCCTAATTTTGAGAAACGGATTACAGACATTGTAAAAGATCTGGGGATTACCAACGCCGATTTTCAGATCCAAATTTCAGAGGAACGACAACCCAGTCCAGTCGGTTTAGACCACATCGAATTTTTATTCTCTGCAAATAAAGGGGTCAGGCCACAGCCTTTGAAAAATGTAGCCTCAGGGGGTGAGTTTTCCAGATTAATGCTGGCTTTTAAATATGCGGTAGCGGGGAAAAAGCAACTTGGCACTCTGATTTTTGACGAAATTGACAGCGGAATCTCTGGGGAAATCGCTCGTAAAATGGGTACGATTTTACAGCAAATGGGCCGCCAACATCAGTTAATTACCATTACCCATCTCCATCAAATTGCAGCCTTTGGAAACGAACATTTCTATGTCTACAAAGATCACAGCCACGATATGACGATGAGTAGAATTAAGAAGCTAACCGACCAAGAACGTATACTTGAACTCGCACAAATGATCGGAGGCCAAAATCCATCTGAATCGGTCATTTCCAATGCCCGTGAACTTTTGGAAAAATCTCGATAACACGGTAAATATCATTATATTTGTCCTTGCGTCGGTCAAACTCGAACGCTCATCTTTCATCTTGAAAACTGCCAATCATGAGGTTTCTACAATTATCTACGGCTTTACTCGGATCGATTTGTATTTTATCAAGCTGTTCTCCATCCAGTGACCATGACCATATCGAAAAACTGGATGCCGAAATCTTGGAAATACACGATGAAGTAATGCCCAAATTGGAAGATATTAATCATTATTCGGAGGAAATTCGAAGCAAAATGGCTCAGCTCGACAGCCTTCAACAAGAGGGTGTTAGCAGCAATACGGTTGCCGAACAGCGGTTAAAAGCAACCGATTTACTCGCCAAACTACAGGAAGCAGATAGCTTAATGTGGGCTTGGATGAGAGCTTACGAAGCTGATTCCGCAAAAGCACTTGCCGACGAAGACGCCATACTCCAATACTTCGAAAACGAAAAGCAAAAAATTATCACCGTTAAAGAAAAGACGGAAAATAGCATACGTGAAGCCCAAAGCTTCTTGGAAAATTAAGAGCCTAGCTCGCTCAGGAGATTCAAATCCCGAAAAATTGACGAAGGTATTAGAATTATAATACCATTTCTCTCTATTTGACACACTGAAAAATGGCCATGAAATTAAAGTTTCTTAAGTTTTTTATTTGTACGGGTTGGATTTCGGCTGTCTTAATCTCCTGCGGGGAAAAGGCCGAAAGGAAACTACCCATTATGGGTGAAAGGGATTGGGTGGAAAGAACTGAAAACGGTCAGACGGTTGTAGATACGATTTACCATACCATACCTGGTTTTTCATTCACCAACCAATTCGAAGAAGTTGTAACAGACAAGGATTTCGACGACAAGATTTACATTGCCGATTTTTTCTTCACGACTTGCCCGACGATTTGTCCGGTCATGAAGAAAAATATGTTGACGGTGTATAAAAGCATCAAAAACTTCGATGATGTCGCCATTTTATCGCATACCATCGATCCAACACACGATACACCCCAAGTTTTGTTAAAATATGCAGAAGATTTAGGTGTTACTGGAAAACAATGGCAATTCGTTACCGGTGAAAAATCGGATATTTATGGAATTGCGACCAAAGGTTATTTCATCGCTGCCAACGAAGATGGCTCAGCTCCGGGTGGTTTTATACATAGCGGTGCTTTTACCCTAGTTGATAAAGAAAAAAGGGTACGCGGTGTTTACGACGGCACCGATGAACAAAGCGTAAAAAGGTTGATAGCTGACATACAAACGTTACGCAAAGAGATAGTTGACGGTGAGTAAGGGAATCTTAGTTTTAACAGCTGCGTCACTTTTTATATGGGCTTCCTGTACTTCTAAAGAAGAAATTAAAAGAAAGCAATATTATATAGAAGGTGAAAGGTTGTATGGGCTTTACTGTGCCAACTGCCATCAGCCCGATGGCGAAGGATTGGTAAATCTTTATCCACCCTTGCATTTTTTAGGGGGTAAAAATAGACTAATCCAAATTGTTAAGCATGGCATTGACAAGGAGATCGAAGTAAATGGTGTAACCTATCATCGACCTATGCCTGCCAACTTAAATCTAACAGATTTGGAAATTGCTCAGATTACTACCTATATCTATAATCGCTGGGGGGAAGAAAATACCTACACACGGATCGACAGTGTGAAGCGAGCTCTGGACATATTCCCCGAAACAGACCTTCGCTAGGAATGGAAAGTTTAAGGGGCGTTGGTCGTTACGATGCCGGTTACCTGACGTAATTTCATTTCGGAAAAATCCTGCTTTGCGTCTAGTCCTGTACCGTGCAACAAATCGGATGTCCTTTTTCTTAAAATCTTATTGGGCTTATCGTTGTATACCTTTCGGGTAGAAGGGTTCCAATGGAGCTCTGACGTGTATAGATACTCTTCTTTTTGAGTGTTGATCACGACTACATTCCCCATTACCACATAGGTATTTTTTGCATTATCAAATCTACCTGAGTCGGATCTAACTGTCGTTATCCTCGTACCTAGTGTGTCGTAAAACACAATATTGACTGAATCTGGGAAGACTTTATCTCCGTTAATATAACGAAGTTGGACGGGGGTTTTCACTTCTACAGTTACCCTCCCCTCCTCGCTGTACTTCACGCCTACATCGTAAATTTCTTCTTGGGGGCCATCGTAACGCTTGAACTCTTTTTTCTCCTTCTCTTTACAAGACCCTAGCACTCCTAAGCAAAGTACTCCCACGCCCCCCCAGATCAAAAGCTTTCTAAAAATCATGGAATATTTCGCTAACAGCATGGATTCTCAAAAATTGAGTCAACATTCAATCTATTGTACCGTTGGTTATTCGGGACAATTTACGCTAAAGATTGGGCAAAAAGTATTCCAGCTCCCTATCAAGTTTATCAAGAGCGGGAAGGTCTGTCAATTTGTTCCTTTCGTCAATAGAACCAACACTGAAAGGTAGTTCAGACCAAGCCTTGGCTATGATCTGCTCCCCGGCGTGTAAAATTAATCCAAACGGGGTTTTACAAACCAACGATCTGCGAAAGCCCAGGCAACGGTCACACGGAGGTATTTTTCGCGGATGGTACGCACAGAGACCATTCCACGTTGTCCTCCCGTAAAGGCAAGGCTCAACGTACTACCCCCATCGCGTCCGATAGGCAATCCAAAGCCGACGGTTACGTTGGTTTCGTTGATTTGGGTACCGTTCGGTGCATAGTAGGTAGGTCCAAAATTGACTCCGGCACGGTAAGAGATCAGGTCAAAGTAACGTTGTGATCTAAATTTAGGAATGTAATCAGCTCCCAAATAATACCGTCCGGTGCTGGCAACTTGCATACTTTCGGGATTCCCAAAGGACTTAAATGACTTCCAATCGGTGTATTCATAGTCAGCCGAAATCAGCAATTGGAAAGGTAGTTCGAAGCTCGCGCCAACCCGATATTGATAGGGCATGTCTATATAGCCTTTCGCATTATTTTGGAGGGTATCGGCCGGAAAACTGGGATCGGGGAAGGTGTTCCGTGACAATTCATAGACCGACGATTTCTTTGCGTAAAGGAAATTCCCATAGGTGTACGTTCCACCCAGGTTCACAAACATTTTGTTTTTATTGAAAGGCACTCTTACGGCGAGCCCACCCCTTCCACTGACATTTCTAACGTTAAGTTTTTCCTTAACACCCACCGTATTATCGTCGGCATCACCCGTTACCAGCGAGACCTCACTCGATTTGTGAATATTTCCGAAAAGGTAGAAAATGTCCATCCCCACATTGACGTATTTTCCAATAGCAAAGCCATTGGTCCAGGCTACTCGGTTGATAGCTCCTTTCCCTGAAAAACTGTACACACTGGGATAATTGGTACCGGCCACCATACTGGAAGACGACGTGTTATAATCGACGTAAGAATAGGGTTTAATCGAAACCCCCGACGACCATTTGGCAGTTATAGGGAAGGACAAGGCCATATACGCCAAGTTAGCTGCTAAATCCTGGGCTTGCGCACCAGGGGCTTTCACGTCTTTATATTGCACACTGCCAGCAAATTCGAAAGCGGTAAATCGATTCCGGACAAGCAATGCGGGGTTAATCCCATTCAATTGGAGTCCATTACTACTACTAACGCCGGCACCACCCGTCGCCTCGTTCATGGAAAATTCAGTTCCATGTAAGTCCCCTAAACCCAGGATCGAATACGGAGAGTTGCCCAGTCCTTGTCCGTAGCCAATTGTGGCGTTAATAAACAGGGTCAGGAGAAAGAGACCGCTCACACGGTAGGTAATGTTATTTCTGTTATATATCATTATATTGTAAAATTCGATTCAGCCCAACCAAAACGAGCTCAGGGACTGCAAATATGGGGAGTTTGACACGACTTTCAAAGAACTGTAAATCACCTCCACACATAACAATCTCGAGCTGCGGATATTTTTCACGATAAGCCTGAGCCATACCCGTTATTTCAGCCAACATACCATTAACGACACCGCTTTGCATAGCACTCTGTGTGCTTTTACCAATAAGCAATTTAGCGTCGTAATCCTCCACCAAAGGTAAACGACTGGTCAGCAAATGCATTGCCTTAAATCGCATTCGCATTCCGGGCGCTATAGCCCCGCCTTGAAAGACGCCAGCCTGGTCGATCAGATCATAGGTAATACAGGTACCCGCATCGATTACCATCAAGTTACGCTTCGGATAGAGATAATTCGCACCTACAGCTGCCGCCAGGCGATCTACCCCCAAGGTAGTCGGGGTATCATAATCTACCCCGATCGGCAATGGGGTCTTGTTTGTTAGATGCAAAAATGGTATATTTAGTTGCAGCTGTCTGACAAAGTCATCGATTTGAATGCTGACCGTGGAGATAATTGCGCGCTGAGCCGGGTATTTTTTTACCCATTGGGCGAGCTCGTCAAATTTAAGACCATATACACTCCTGACCAATTGGTTATTTTCAAACCAACCGGCTTTGGAGAACGTATTTCCTGAGTCGATTACCAGTTCCATAAAATTGAGGTGCAAAACTCTTTTTTTATCGTGAAAAATACTAGACTCAATTTGTTTTTTTAATTTTTTATTTACCTTTGCAGTCAGAACCACGTGTATGAAAGAGTGGTTTTTCCCTAGCATTTCCTGATCTTATTTTATCTATCGTATATTTTTGATGTTATCAGACGGCATGCGCCACTAGCATAATCTGTTCGATTCTGCCAGTATTTTCCCAATAGTTCTAACTTTATCATCAATTATTTATTCGGGGTGAGTTATTGGCCCCCATTGCATCGTATGTATTCTATTGACGATTTGAATCTGAAACTCCTCTCGGAGCTAAAACAAATTGCTGAGACCTTTGGGATCAATTACAAAGGCCTCTCGAAAAAAGAAATTGCCCTGAAAATTCTGGAAAAACAAAATGAGGGAGCAAATGGAAAGGAACCAGCCCCTGCCGAATCCCCCCAGGCCGTGGAAGAAGCTCCCAAAACACAGGAAGAAGCGCCCCAACAGGATGCCGGAACGCCCTCCAAAGGCAATGAAGAACCTGTAGCAAAGAGAAAAAGAACGAGAATTAATAAGGCTGCTTCCTCCTCAACAACCTCCACCCCCTCTGCAAAAACGAAGGATGAACCGACTTCTGCTGAAAAACCAGCGGAGGAAAAAGCTGCTTCGGATAAAATTAATGAAGAGAAATCTGCACCAACTCCAACAGAGGTTACCAAAGAAGGAGAACCGGAGCCCGGAATCGATTTCCTGGATTCACTGGAAGAACCGGAGTTGATTGATATCT
>JBAYRB010000167.1:0-6097 GCA_041676905.1 Spirosomataceae bacterium | reverse complement strand
GCCGAAAACAGCCGATCTATTTCTTTGCCCTAGACCTTTATTGACCCAACTTTTGATTTGACTCAATAATCGCTTGATAGACGGCTGCTTTGAATTTGTTGCCTAATTCACCTCCCCAAGTACTCGGTTGCTTTTGTGTAATGAGCACACCGATTACGCCTTCAACCGGATCTGCCCAATAGGTTGTACCAAAGGCGCCGCCCCAATCGAATGTCCCCTCCGGTATAGGATGTCGGGCTGCTTGAGCAGCCGTAGTGATACCAAATCCAAGGCTAAAATTCCGTTTTCCTTCCTGTAAGTCTGCAATTTGATTCGTGGTAAATAATCTAACAGTGGTAGGACTCAACAATTGATGCCCATTATAACGTCCACCATTCAACAGCATCTGAAGAAATTTCGCGTAGTCGAGCGCAGTAGACGATAAACCCGCTCCACCAGCGTAATACTTGCCCTTGATTTTGGGATAGTTTTCGAGTATTTCACCATTTCTGGCAAGACTACTCCCGTTATAGTCGACAACCTTTACGGTTTTTTTATCCTTGTCTTCTGTGTACAGCTTCGCTAAACGATGATGCTTGTCTGGCGGTAAATAAAAGTAAGTATCATTCATTTCCGTCGGCTTGAAGATACGCTCATAAAGAAAATCAGCCAGTGTCTTACCACTCACTACTTCCACTAAGTACCCTAAAACATCACTATTCAAGCCGTAAAGGTATTTGGTGCCTGGTTCATGAAAGACTGGCAGTGTGCCTAAACGAGTTATGACCTTTCCCAGGTCTGCATGGGGATCTTCTACACCCACTATTATCTGATGTTTGGCATATAGAGCCCGAGCTTCTTCCGTACCGATTACCGCATAGCCAATTCCCGAGGTATGGGTCAACAAGTCACGGATGGTAATGTCGCGTTTAGCAGGTCGGACAGTGTAGGTAGTGTCAGCGAGGGAGAATGTTTCAATCACCTGTGTTTTGGCAAAAGAAGGGATGTATTTAGAAACAGGGTCATCTAACAGAAAATGGCCTTCTTCGTAGAGCATCATAATGGCAGCACTCGTTATCGCTTTCGTTTGAGAGGCAATCCGTACGATGGCGTCTTCCTTCAAAGGTGTTTTTTTCGCTAAATCATCGTACCCATAAGCTCGGTGATACACGATTTTGCCTTCACGCGCTACCAAGGCTATGACTCCTGCCAACTGTTCTTTTTCTACATAGGGTTGAATGACTTTATCGATCCGCTTCAATCGTTCGGTACTCATGCCTACCGTTTCCGGATTGGCTTTTTCAAGTTTTTGAGAGAAAATCGCAGAAGGAAAAAAAAGTACGGTGAGTAGGAGCGCTTGAAGCAGATACTTGCCAGAACTCAAATTTTTAGACTGCATAAAGAGATGTTAAGAGTTAGTAATTTTAGCATTATCGCAAAAAGCATTAACGCTTGGGTTTATTCCATACATTCAAGCGGAAAGATAATGAAATGATTGAATTGATCGTGTATAGGGCAAATATTTTAATAAAAAGACGTACAGGTTCGATTTAAATAGGTATTGATTTTCTATATTAAACCTAATAGAGACCAACTTAAGGACCTATTGTATAGCCAATCTCCTTGTATTTCTAGACCTTAGTAAGATTAGTGAAATGCTAATTATGTTTTATTTCAAAATGCTTCTATTAAGGGCGAAAGGAGGGCTTATTGCTGGATATATTCTACCGGTGCTAGGTAGTAATTATTAGCAGCCCTTCGCTCAAAATTTATTTCTAAGGCTGGATCAAGTTTTTATGGACATCATATAGGCCTATCAGAATGCTATTGCCTTTGGCATCCACTTTTAGACCTCCGTAGCGAGCGTCTAGGAACTTCTCTTGACTTCCCTCTTCGAAAAAGTAAGATTCCGCCCCCAGTGAGACCCGTGAAGCCGATCGTTTGTAGGCAATCAGAAACTCATCCTCCGCTAAGGGTGTCGGGTGAAGTTGATACCGTTTTAGTACAGCGACACCATCCTCTCCTCGTTCTACCACACAGTAGCCCTTTCGTTCGGATCCCTTCTCCCCTCGTTGGGGCAGCTGTTCAGGCGAGCTGATTAGATAACGTAAGTCCATATAATCGCCTTGAATTAATGATCTAGGATCCGAAGGGATTAGTTCCAACAAAATCAAAGTGCCGGAATGAAGAATTTCTTCTTTTTGGTAAGTCGTATAGACCAGAAAAAGGACGATAGCCATTAAATTGGCTACGATCCAAAATTTAACGTTCCTCGCCATGGTTTTTCAAAAATCGATTGAGGAGAACAAAGCCTGTTATAAAAATCAATCCAGTACCCATCAATACAAAGGATTTAGCGAGCAGCGTAAATTCCATTTCGTAATAGTACATGGTAATGGCGTAAATCAAGGCAAGACCCGCCAAAACGACTCCCGTTGCATGACGACCATAATAAGTGAGCAACAACAGTAATAGGGTACTGCTAATGGCAGGTGCATAGATCGTGAGAATCAATAGAATACCGATGATCGACAAAATTGCCATTTTTGAAGGGCCTTTAAAGAATCCCATCGCCGGACTTAGGTAATAAACCGTATAAAAACACAAGACGGAGCTGGGAATCGAGTAATAAAGTTCGTAATTGGCAAAAGGTTGCTCTGGGCTGACAAATGGGATATAAAAAGGGGTAAAAATGAATAAAGCCAATTGAATCGCCATTACCGTGCCGAGTCGGATGGGGTCAAAATGCCGGCTTAGTTTTCTAAAACTTGCTAGGAATTTACCTTCAGCAAGATATAAAACGAGTAATTCCAAATGCAATAGTCCAACGAAAAGCACCATTAGTAAAGGTTGTTTTTCGACGGCGATCCAAGTTAAAAGGACCGTATAAAAGGATAGTGTACCCAGAAAAGGGAGAATAAATCCAAAAGAAAATAGGACTGAAACGACCGAAAGCAAGGCCATAATTGGAAATGCAATCCAGGTATTCAATTCCCATTCAGCGAAAGCATATGTGATACTGCCGTACCCCATCACAAGGAGGGATATAGCCCAAAAATCGAATACTTCCGTCCGTGCACGGCGATGCCAGAGTAACCCTGAAATGTATCCAAAAACACCCAATGCGAGCATGATCGTGGGCGATTCATGTATGCCCAAAACCAGCAGGATCGAGACAAGCAAGACTGAAGAAAGTATAATCCCAACGATGATAAATACGCGTACAACCTGGTTTTCAGGAACCTGTTTTTTTTGTTCCAATTCTTGTCTGATAGCCGCTTCATCGTATCGGATCCCGCTCTGGGGAAGCCATTCAGGGAGTTTACTCATGTCGCCATTTTTTTACAAGTCGAAGAAAGAAAATGCTCATGGCACCGACGCTAACCAATACGTATATACTATTGAAATAGAGTCCGAAATTAGCGTAATTGTCGACAAACCTTCCAATCAACAACATCCCGACCAAAACGATGGATAACCCGACAAGAACATGATATAAAATGCTTTTTCGTTTCATACCATAATCGTAAAGGTAGGAACCGATCACTAAACCGATTCCTAGTGATCTTGCTAAAGGTAACACTACCTCCGTCGTAGCTAAAGCATTAATTAGGGCAGCTACATACATGGCAACGGCGGGTATGGCAATGATAAATAAAAACCAGTTCGGAATTTTACGATCTTCGATAAAGAGTGCAGGCTTTTTTGTCGCTAAAACGAAAATGAAAAAGTTCAGAATGGCGTTTATTTCGAACCTTAAATCGTAAATGTATCCGCTGCCTCCTTGAGCGACATAGGTAAACCAGGTGATATTACCCAACACGATATAAAGTAACCATAGTACAGGAAACTTAGCGACAATGACCCAAACCATTGTCAATGCCATCCACGCCAAAAACATCTCGTAAGCATTGGCTCCGGTCTGGTATACTTGTCCGAAAACCGCGAATAACACCCCGGTCAAAACCGATGCTACGGTTAGTAAAATCTTTCGAATTAGTGGTTCCAATTTTGGGTAAAGTGAAAAGGAAACCACGATAATTATTGCCCCGATGAGTATTCCCAGTTTGGTAAATTTGTGTAGGTGTTGCCAATTGGAAGCAAAGAAAAATACGATACCCGCTACAAAAAACGATAATCCTATAGCCAAACAAGCCCACTTAATAAATAACTGCCAACTTCGAGGAGAGGGATAAACTTTTTTCTGCAGGGCTTTCTCAATATCTTCGGACGACCAATCACTGTGTCGGGCTATAATATGAATTTGCTCTCGGTTCATGAGGGTGATTTTGGCGTTGGCTTAGGGCAGTGAATTTCTAAATTATCAGGGAGATTTACTAATATGTATGCTGGTAAATCAATACGTTTTGGAATGTCAGGCAGTCTCCATACTCGGCATCAGCATTTTTATGATTCGTTCCTATCCAATTGGAGCGGTTAATGGCTTGAATCAGTAAACGTACAGCTATTTTAGCTTTAGTACATATTTACCAATCGAACTTATTGAAACAACTCATGAGTGTTTTTAATATCAATCGTCGGAAATTTTTGCAAGGTGCCACCGCTTCCCTGGCATTAGCCTCGTTTGGTGCCCATGGAATGGATTTAATTTATCCAGCTAAAACCTACAAAGTAGGACTGATTGGTTGCGGCTGGTACGGGAAAAGTGACTTATTTCGGTTAATTCAGGTGGCGGATGTCGATGTGGTAGCGCTTTGTGATGTCGATAAAAATTTACTCGAACAGGCTGGACAATTAGTTAGTCAGCGTCAAAAATCAAAGAAAGTCCCGAAATTATATGGTGATTACCGCAAACTATTAGCCGAAAACTCGCTGGATATTGTGGTCATTGGAACACCGGATCATTGGCATGCGCTTCAAACCATTGATGCCGTAAAAGCAGGTGCCCACGTCTATGTACAGAAGCCCATCAGTGTCGATGTAATGGAAGGGGAGGCAATGGTCGCGGCAGCCCGAAAATACAACCGTACCGTACAGGTGGGGACGCAACGTAAAAGTACCCCTCATTTGATAGACGCTAAGAAAAATATCGTTGATGCCGGTTTACTGGGTAAGATCTCGCACGTTGAAATGTGCTGTTACTATCACATGCGTGCAAACGGTAATCCGCCTGTAGAACCAGTGCCGGCACATCTCGATTATGAAATGTGGACCGGTCCCGCACCGCTAAGACCCTATGACGGCAGCCCGCATATACGTTGGTGGCGGACCTTTATGGAATATGGGAATGGCATTACGGGCGATATGTGCGTTCATATGTTTGATACAGTTCGGTGGATGTTGAATCTAGGCTGGCCAAAAAGTATCAGTTCGGTCGGGGGCATCTACGTACAAAAAGACGGGAAGTCTAATATAGCTGATACCCAAAAAGCCGTTTTTGAATACGATGAACTGAACTGCGTCTGGCAACATCGAACCTGGGGTACACCGGCTAATCCCGATTATCCCTGGTCGTTTACCTTATACGGGGAAAAAGGCACCTTGTGGGGGAGTACTATGGCCTACGACTTTATTCCTCACGGTAAGGGCGAGAAAATTCACAAGGACGTGGTATACGAACGTGAAAAATATCCGGAAGACCTAACCGAAGAAAGAATCGAACTTAATGCGGCACCAGCAACGCGATTGCATATGCTTGATTTTTTGAATGCGATCGAAAATAAAACCCGCCCGGTAGCTGATATTGAAGAGGGACATATTTCAACGGCGTCGTGTATACTAGCCAATATTTCTATGCAATTAGGGCGCCCAGTCGTGTATGACCCTGCTTCCCGAACAGTAAAAAATGACCCGGAAGCTACCCGACTATTGGCAAGAACCTATCGCAGTCCCTGGGTACACCCGGATCCTAAAACGGTATAAAACTCACTATAAACGTTAAAAGATGACCAAAATACGCACGGGTGTGTTAGCCTTTTCAGCCTGGGCAGGCTTAGCCCTAACGGCGTTCGGACAAGCCGTAAAAGGAGAAGACGTCAAGTTTAAAAAACATACATTAACCCGAGAATTTATCGCCGAAGGGGTAGCTGTTGCCGATGTTAATCGGGATGGTAAATTGGATATTCTAGCCGGATCTTTTTGGTTTGAAGCGCCTGAT